>DATAIA010000098.1:0-4782 GCA_036262895.1 Xanthobacteraceae bacterium | reverse complement strand
TCACCTCCGACGCTCACGAAAACAAAAGGCGCATCGTCCCGGCCTGTCTTCAAGCCGACGAAAATTGCCGGAACTCCGTAGACACCTCTGATGATTGCAGTGTTTGCCATTATCGGCTCCCTTGGCCCAACCAGTTCCAGGCATTCGATTCGCATTTTGAACGCATGGCGGCTGGACCGCTTTAGCTACAGAATAGCTACGAGCGCGATCAGCAGCGCGAGGAAGATCGGCACCAATAGCGGCGGCACAAGCCACTCACGGATATTGAAGTTGTCGGATTTTGACATTCTACCGCCTTCACTGGATTGAGGCGGGAGCATAAGCTCTCAGTCACCGATAACAGCCACGAAGCGCGCGGTGATGCGCATCATATGGCAGTTTTCCTGCCGACAAGCCAGATGAATCTTGGCCTATTGCTGCCGCAGCAGATTGGCAGCGAATTGCGTCTTTAAATCGGGCGGGTTCACCCCCCGGCCGCTCCACGCACCTTGACAGCTCCTTCAATCGAAAGAAACCCAATCCCCAATAGTTCGCGGGCCAAACGCCTATACTGGTTCAGCTAATTCAATTGCTGGTGCGCGTAACACGACGGGGGGCCCACTAGCTGGTCAGAGCATGAAGATGCTGGCCGAGTTGCCGTTGCAGATAGGGCTTGGCCAGGAAGCGGGCTCCGGCGGGAAGATCCTCGACGGCAGGTTCTATCTGGCCCGAAGTGACCACCAGTGCGATCGGAGGCCAGCGGTTGCGAATAATGGCGAGAAGTCCCAGGCCGTCCACCGAGCCCGGCATCTGGATATCGGTAAATACGATCGCGATGTCGGCGGTGGTCTCCAAAAGCACGATGGCATGATCAGCATCGACGGCCTCCAGGACCTCAAAACCAAGCTCGCGCACCATTTCAGCCGCGTTCAGACGAATGAGAAACTCGTCCTCGACTATCAAAACAAGTAATTTGTAAGCCACCAAATGGGGTACTTTACTCTTGAGGTTCCCGGATAACTGCCGTGGGTTAGTATCGTTCCCAGAACATTTCACCTCGTTAGGCGTTGGCCTTGGAACCGCAATGCTCTCTGAATATATTCAATGATGACCGACCTCAGCGCCGACGTCACCGCGGTTCAACAGCTCAACGCTGTCCCGAAAATTTTGGATGCCGTAACCCGAATCACGGGCATGGGCTTTGTAGCGGTCGCCAGAGTGACGAGCGATCGATGGTTGTGCTGTGCCGTTCGTGACAGCATCGATTTCGGCCTTGTGGAAGGGAGCGAGCTTCGCGTCGAAACGACGATCTGCAATGAGATTCGCGAACTTGGCGAACTGGTTGTCATCGATGACGTCGAGACGGATGCCGGATTTTGCAATCACCCCACGCCGCACATCTACGGTTTCAGAAGCTACATCTCGGCTCCGATCAAGCGGGCGAACGGAGAGATCTGGGGCACGCTCTGCGCGATCGATCCGCGACCGCGAGAAATAGATCGACCTGAAATCGTCGATAGCGTTCGACTCTTTGGGGAGTTGATCGCTGCGCAGCTCGATCTCAACGAGCGCTTCAAGCGCTCTCAAGCCGACCTTGCCGCGAGGTCGGAGAGCCTGCTGGCCAGTGAGGTAGGGCGGCAGTCTGCTGAAGCGGATCTGAAAAGCACCCGAGCCGATCTGCTTGATGAACGAAAGACCTCGGAGCTGCGCGAGCAGTTTATCGGCGTCTTGGGACACGACCTCCGCAATCCGCTGGCGTCAATAGCCGGCGGCATGCGTGTTCTCCTTAACAATGCGAATAGCGAGCGAGCGCCAGACATCGTCGCATCAATCCAGAAATCCGTGATGCGAATGGCGGGTCTGGTGGACAACATCATGGACTTTGCCCGCGGTCGCCTCGGCGGCGGATTGACGATCAGGCCCGACGCCAACCAGCCACTGACCCCAGTGATCGAACACGTCATCAACGAAATGCGTCTGGCGTGGCCAAGCCTTAACATCGAGACCGATATTGCCCTAAACGAGCCGGTTCGATGCGATCGCATCAAGATCAGCCAATTGTTCTCCAATTTACTCGGGAATGCGATCACCTATGGCGACATCGACAAGCCAATCATTGTTTCGGCGAAGACGGGGGATGGAAGATTTACCCTCAGAGTGACTAACTACGGTACACCGATCTCGGACAAGGCGATGCAAAGCCTGTTTCTGCCTTACACTCGCGGCGACCGTCCCAGCCAGCAAGGTTTAGGTCTCGGTCTCTACATCGCATCCGAAATTGCGCGAGCCCATGACGGGACGCTTAAGGCTGTCTCGAGCGGCAAAGAGACAATTTTTGAGTTCAGTATGCCGGCAACGACGCAGGCAGCTCTCGCGAGTAGGCAGAGTAAATAGAATGACTACGCAGGAGCGACTAACAGCGTGGTCCCAGGAGGTTCTTAACCAGGCCGCCAAGCTCTCGCCGGGACCAGAAAGGGATGCGCTGATCAAAAAGACCCGTCAGACCGATGTCGCCTGCCACCTGGATGAATGGGCGCATTCGCCGGAACTGCAGCCACGGGTCTGATAGCCTTTACGTTGGAACAATCCATTGCCCAAGTCAGGTGATGGGTCCATGCTGGATGGCTCGAATTTCGATTCTGCGGCCCTTATGGACGCAGCCTATCCAGTTGCCGCTGCTTAGACCCGAATGGCCCGAGAAGCCCTGGCAACAAAATTAGAGCTGGCGCATTGTCGTCCGATCACCGGCCGAGGCTTGTCCCCGTAGGCGTCGGTGACTGAGAGACCGAGAGCGCTCCCGCCTGCCACGGAACCGGAGTGCTTCCTATGGAACGCTATTTCTTTGACATCCAGAGTGGCCGGGAGTTCTTCGCCGATGAGGAGGGCCTGCGGCTGCCCGATCAAAAGGCCGCCGAAGTTGAAGCGATGCAAACGCTGACCGGGATCGCCAGAGAATCCGTATTCAAAGGCAGTCGTCCAGATTTGGCAGTGGAAGTGCGCTCGACGACTGAACGGCTTTTCTGCGTATCGATCGTCTATCGAAGTGAGGGCACCAAACATTGAGGCTGCCGTGAGAACAGACACATTCATCTCGACTGGGTGTCCCGCTCTCGGGAACCCGTGTCCTGCGAACGCGTTCGTAATTGCAGGCAGCGTCCGCTCGCCGTTGCATAACGCGCTGGGACCTCGCCAAAGATCTGGCGCAAAGCGGAGCGTTCACGCTGGTCCGCTCCCGGGCAAATGTTGGGGTGCCAGACCACTGTCCTAGCCCGGACCAGCACTGATCCAATTCATGGAGACAACATGACGAAAAGCGAAGCGAAGGCTGCCCGGCATCTGCGGGAAGCCAACAACGCGTTCAAGGCGGTGGGAGCAGAAAAGCCAATGACCGATTACGCGAAAGATCAGCAATTCCTGCACGATAATCACGAGCGCCTGAAGGCGGCCCGATTGGCGCGTGAAGCCAAGTCGAATGACTCCCGGGTGAACATTGCATTGACAAAGGTGCGCGCCGCATTCTGATCGGAGTCGGCCGTCATGGCGCGGCATCTGCTAAATCTCTATGCCGCGAGGATGCCTGCCGAGGAAACGCATCTTGGGAGATGGACGTCATGGCTAAGGGACAGCAACGGCTATCGCGAAGCCAAGAAGCCGAAGATGTAGAAAGCCAAGGTGATCGCGGCACGATGCCCCTTGTGCAGTCTCCACCGGTGATGGAACACATGTGGTAGCAACTTGCTGGTCCGTTTGCCCGCACGAGGACGTCGAATTTCGTTGTCTCGCCTGGCACCGTTGCGTAAGCTGCACGGCAGCCTTCTGGGACTATCACTTAGTTGACTGCGTCGCGTGAAGGCGATCGTTGGTGTCAGCTCCGCGCTGGGTCCGAAGACAAATAGGACAACGACGTGAGCGTGCCATCGGCATTTATGAAAGAGATCTTAGTAGTCGGCGCGGTCCTCTTCCTGTCATCCCAGGCTAATCTGCGATCGGCTGAACAAGCGACTGCTGTAAGCCGATATGCCAATTTGCGAGCAGATCGGGCCACACGCGCTAATGCTATGTTGGATGAGAAAACAGGACCGGCTGCGCTTATAGATCTTGACGCATCCGGCAAAACGCCCATGGGATACCGAAAAATCGACTAAGCCTCTGATGCGGTGATGCATCTCGTCGCGGCGATAGGCCCCGCGGTGAAGCCTCTCAAGCATTCTTCTACTGTCTTATTTGCTGGCTGGAACGCAGTTTGCTGAGATTGACCAAGGTCATGTTGGCAGCAGCAACTGCGCTCGGCGTATGAGTCCGCAGTTTTGCTTTAAATGGCGCGCCATCTATAAGCGCAGCCGCTCTCAATTCGCTTGTCTAACCTTGACGGCCTGACGCTGGCCTGTCGTCGGCAGCAATCCATCATGGTTCTCATCAGACTGCGCCGAACTCTCGTTTCGGACGCCATCCGACGGGATCGGCGATCCAGAGGTTTATGTCGGACTCATGCCAGCCGCTCCCGTTAATGCTGATCTTGATCTGGGGCGGGAACGTGCCCTCGGCGATCTTGCGGTAGATGGTGGACCGGGACAGCCCGGTCCGCGAAAGCACGGTTCTCAAGCGGATGATACGGTCTGGTTCGCGCATAACCGCGCTGCCTCCTGCTGGCTGTCTCTGACAGCTTCCGAGACCAGACAGGACAAGCAGTTGCAGCGGGCAAGAGGGTTGTTCGACTCATCGCAGCGTGGCGTAGAGACGGCGGCAAATGGAGGATCAAATTCCGATGCCCCGGCCTCTGCCAATGTCAATGCCGTGAGTGAA
>DATAIA010000097.1:0-1867 GCA_036262895.1 Xanthobacteraceae bacterium | reverse complement strand
AGCACATAGGCGTCGATAAGACCCAGACGGGGCAGCGCCTGGCGTACCGGGAACAGATCGTTGGCTGTGGGATTGCCGTGCTCCTGAAAGCAGAAGATCAGACCCACCTGCCTGGCCGGGTCGGTAGTTCCGGCGGGGGCGATGCCCGGTGGAACTTCGATGGCGTAACGGGCCACCACCTTGCCCGTTTCATCCTTCAATTCCGTCTCTTCCGCCGCGCGGAGAACCGGGGTCAAACAGCCGGCGACGAGAAAAATGCCGGCGAGTAAACGCAACGATCTGTGGTTAAGTGTCATGTGCACCTGGCGGACGCGTCGAAGCAGAATCTGAAGGCGGAAAACCTTACCTTTGCGGTAGTTCGGGGCAAGTATACTGCATTCTTTAGCCGCTTGCCAAACGGCCGAATCAACTCACCTAAAATGTCACCAGAACGGACTCGCTTGGGTCAGATAAGAATGTAACCCGGAAACGCGCGAGAGATGACACCCATGAAAGGTGGACATGAACGCGCGCAGTCAGTATCTGGAAACGCTCCGCAAAGAGTATGCCGGCGCCGGCGAAGGGGGGCGGAGCCGGTTGCTGGATGAAGCCGAGAAACGGACCGGGCTCAACCGCAAATACCTGATCCGGGTGTTGAACCACGGGCGTCCGAAGCGGGAACACAAACGACGGAAGCGGCGAGCGCAATACGGCGCGGCTTTGGTCACGGCCCTGGTGGAAATCTGGGACATTTTCGAGCAGCCGTGTGGCCAGCGTCTGGCAGCGGTGCTGGGGACCGAAGTCGACCGGCTGCGGAGGCTGGGCGAAGTGCACTGCAGCGACGCGGTGGCAGAACAGTTGAAAGAGATTTCGGCGAGCACCATCGACCGCCTTCTGGCGCGCGAAAAACGTGTACGGGGCCTGCGGCGAAACCGGAATCCGAATATGCAGCGGCTGATTTATCAGAAGGTTCCAGTGAAAGTGGTGTCCGACTGGGACACGAGCGAGATCGGCAACGTACAGGTCGATTTCGTCGCGCATTGTGGCCGCTCGACGGGAGGGGATTACATCCATACGATTTCCGCCGTGGACATTGCGACGAACTGGTGGGAGGGTCAGGCGATCGCCGTGCGTTCGCAACAGGCCAGCAAGGAAGGGCTGAACGAGATACGGTCGCGCTTTCCCTTCCGCATCCGGGAACTGCATCCGGATAATGATTCAGCGCTGGTGAACGATCTGCTGTGGGACTGGGCACAGCAGCAGAAGATTCGGCTGTCGAGATCGCGGCCTTACAAGAAAAACGACAATGCCTGGGTAGAGCAGAAGAACTGGACGCATGTGCGCAAAATCGTGGGCTATCGGCGATTCGACACGACAAGCGAGTTGCGACTGTTGAACGAGATCTATGCCGTGCTCCGGCTGTACAAGAATTTCTGTCTGCCGACGATCCGTCTGGCGAGCAAGGTCCGGGTGGAGGGAAAGATCAAACGCAAATACGACCAGCCGCTCACGCCGTACCAGAGACTGATGGAATCGGGCCAGATTGATCGTAAAACCAAACGTCTGTTGCAGACCATTGATCAAGGCCTGAACCCGGCGGCGCTGTGCCGACGCCTGACAGAACTGAGAAGCGAACTGGAACGGGTGAGCGCCGGTGGATCGGAGAGTTACGAAAAGCCACGTTATCGTGGCCCTGATATCCGGATCAGCAAGAGACGGAACCCGATGGAAGCTGTTGCGTGAAGGCGAAGCAGACGGCGGGGCTGCGCCCCGCCGCGGGGCTCTGCCCCATTCCCCGCGGGGGCTCCGCCCCTGCGACCCGGAGAAAACCTTCCTATGAAGGTCGAATTTGAAGGTTCCGTCTCCCTCCCGCTGGTCGGGCCCGGAT
>DATAIA010000096.1:0-1560 GCA_036262895.1 Xanthobacteraceae bacterium | reverse complement strand
GTTGCGATCGAGGAACGTCGGGCTTGTGGTTCTTGCGTTGTTCGTATTGGAGCGCGTGCTCTATGCCGAGAAGGAATTCATAACGCTCGTGCTGGATTTGATAAAGTTCAGCCCTGTGGTGCTGATATCGGCGGCCCTGTTGTGGGGAGTCGGGATCGACAGGCACAAGACTGCCGATCATCGCGATGCCGCAGCAGCCTCGTAGCAGCGTGGCCCAGATCCAGCACTAGGGCGCAGCCTTGCGCAAACCTGCCGCCATCGCCGAGATCAGCGGCTTCATGAAGAACGCGTCGTTCGCAGGCATGATGTCGGTCCGCAGGCCGTAGGCTTTCAGTTCGTCCGACACGACCGGCCCGACCGACGCAATCTTCACGCGATCAAGCCCGGCGCGCAGCGTGTCCTCGCAGCGGTGGATG
Source organism: Xanthobacteraceae bacterium (assembly GCA_036262895.1). Lineage (GTDB taxonomy): Bacteria > Pseudomonadota > Alphaproteobacteria > Rhizobiales > Xanthobacteraceae > AP-16. The sequence continues at coordinate 1,144 of DATAIA010000096.1, read as the reverse complement.
CGCGCGACCTCAACGAGGCGACGGACCTGTCCCGAGCTCGTCAGCGCGATGGCATCGACCCGGCCGTCGGCCATCTCCCCGATCGCGCCGACGATGTTGGCCTCGGCTGCGCTGGCATCATAGATATACGGCAGCACCGGATCGACATGCGCGCCTTGTGCGGCGATTTTTCCGATCAGTGTGCTGTGGTCGCGATCGGGATAAAGCTGCAGGCCAACCCGGTGGCCGTCGAGATCGAGCTGCGCCAGCGTCTCGGCGATTCCTTCCGACGTCGGCTTGTCGGTAGTGATCGCTGCTTCAAGTCCGATCTCGCGCAGCGCCTTGCCCGGCTTCGGTCCGCGCGCAATCGTCCGCGACTTGCCGATGGCGGCGATGAAGGGCTGATCGAGGCCGATCCGTCGCGCGGCCTTGACCAGACGCCGCAAGCCTTCGCCGGTGGTCAGCACCAGTTCGTCCGGCGGGGTCTCGATGCAGCGCCTGATCCAGCCCTCGACGGGCGCGGGGTCCGGCGCGTCGCGGATGGTGAACATCGGGCACTGCAGGACCTCTGCGCCTTGCTCGGTGAGCAAGCGGGAGAATTGTGCCTCCTCGCGCGCCTCCAGGATCAGGATACGGAAGCCGGATAGCCTGTCAGCCATGATTGCCCAAGGTTTGGCGGTTGATCGCTTTACCGTATCGATTGTCTCTCCACCGGGGAGAGTGGCGCAAGGGCGATGTGGGTGATAGAGCAGGGCGCAAATCAGAGTTCCATCCCGATCGCCCGATCCAACCATCCTCCTGCATCCCATGTCCGAACATCAATACGTGTTGACGCTGTCCTGTCCCGACCGGCCGGGCATCGTTTCCGCCGTGTCCACGTTCCTGGCGCACAACGGTCAGAACATCATCGACGCCCAGCAGTTCAACGACGCCGAGACCAGCCACTTCTTCATGCGGGTGGTGTTTACTGCCGCGGACCTCGCGGTGACGCTTCCGGCGCTGCAGACCGGTTTCGCAGCCATCGCGGATCGCTTCAGCATGACCTGGCGGATGCGGGACCGCGCCGCGCATCAGAAGGTGATGCTGCTCGTTTCCAAGTCCGACCATTGCCTGGTCGATATCCTCTATCGCTGGCGCACCGGCGAACTGGAGATGATCCCGACCG
>DATAIA010000095.1:0-2407 GCA_036262895.1 Xanthobacteraceae bacterium | reverse complement strand
CGCATTCACAACAGCATTGCCGGACTTTTCCATCAATTGCGTCAATTCGGCGACACGAGCCGTCGAGGTGGCATACGTTATTTTGAGATCGGCGCAATTCATCGTGTCCAGCTGTTCGGGCACCATGAAAAAATTTTCAGCCGTCGGCGAATTGGCGGCACAGCTCGCGACTGTTAACCCCATGACAAAACTGCCGACCAAATTGACCCAAGACCGCCGCACTTCCATGAACTCCGCGAATCCTATTGATCATCTCTTGTTGCATGGTTTTACACCAAACTCATGTTGAAAAAATGGGCGTCGCCCGACGTACCAAATTGACCTATGATAATTTCCGGGCAGTGCCCCTCCCTCCCCCCGCATCATGCCAATCCAGGACGCCCCATGAATAATCTCATTCGCATCCCGAGCGTGCTCATGCGTGGCGGCACGTCCCGTGGGCCGTTTTTCCTGGCGTCCGATCTGCCGTCCGATCCCGGACAACGCGATACGGTCCTGCTTGATGTGATGGGATCGGGACACCCTTTGCAGGTGGATGGCATCGGCGGAGGCCACCCCCTGACAAGCAAAGTGGCCATTGTCGGCCCGTCAAAAGTTCCAGGGGCCGATGTCGATTATTTATTTGCTCAGGTGAAAGTAGATGAGCGCGTGGTCGACACATCCCCGAATTGCGGAAACATGCTCTCGGCCGTGGGTCCTTTCGCTATCGAGGCGGGTCTTGTTTCAGCCGGAAAGCTCAGCACGATCGTGCGCATTCACAATGTGAATACTGGAAAGCTGATTGAAGCACGCATCAGCACGCCCGAAGGCTCTGTTGCTTATGACGGCGATACTGAAATTGACGGCGTACCCGGCAAGGCCGCCCCGATCTATCTGGCTTTTCTCGATGCCGCGGGAGCAAAAACAGGACGTTTGCTTCCAACCGGTTCAGCCGTTGACCGCATCGACGGCATTGACGTCTCCTGCGTTGACGCGGCCATGCCGCTTGCCATCATGCGCGCCGCCGATCTCGGCAAAACCGGCCTGGAAAGTCCTCGCGAACTCGACAGCGATCTCGCCTTCATGACGAGGCTCGAAGCAATCAGGATCGAGGCAGGCCGGCGCATGGGATTTCCTGATGCCGCCGATCGCGTCATCCCAAAACCGGTTCTCGTTGCACCGCCGGTGCGCGGCGGCACGTTGGCAGCGCGGTATTTCATGCCCCATCAATGTCACAACGCGATGGCGATCACCGGTTCAGTCGGCATCGCAACAGCCTGCGTCACACCGGGGACTGTTGCGGAACAGCTTGCCGGAGCCGTCGAGCTTCCGAAGACGCTCGCGGTCGAACATCCCTCAGGCCGGATCGAAGTCCATCTCGAACAGCGCGGCAATCATGCGCAGCCGGTGGCGTCCATCGTACGGACCGCCCGCCGCCTGTTCGAAGGCGCGGTTTTGATCAAACAATCCGCAAAATCCGCCAGACCGGTTTAGCGAAGCATTACGTTTCTTGATCGCACGGTAACGAGCCGTCAGCGACGCTTGAGCAGCGCCTTCGCATTCTTGCTGAAGATCTGCTCGCGCTCATCTTTGGTGATATCCAGGGCCTCGACGGCAGCAATCGTGTTCTTGATCAAGCCAAAGCCTTGCTCCGAACAAAAGGGCGCGTCTGTTGCAAACAAACACCGCTCCGTTCCAAAGAACGCGTGACCGCATTGTGTTGCCGCTGCCTCGCCGTTTACGGCCGTATCGGCGTAGAGCATTTTATAATAAGCAAGCAGCGGTTTTTTCAAACCACTCTGCTCGACGGTCGGATTACGATCCGGAGTTCCGAAATAGATCTGCCGAAACCCAAGCCCGATTCGGCCTGCGAAATACGGCACCATCCCGCCCATATGATGAGTGATGATTTTCAGATCAGGCAATTCATCGAGCAAGCCCGAATAGATCAAGCGCGTCAAACACGCGGTCGTCTCATAAGGCCAACCAAACGTAAACCAGATCTCCGCCTCTGATGACTGTTCGCTCGCATAATCCGCGAATTGCGGCCCGCGCATCGGATGTATCCAGATCGGAAGATCGTGTTGCGCCATACTTCGGAATAGCGGCCGGAATTCGGGAGCGCTCAGCGGCTTGCCTGCCACATTGGTGAACACTTGCACCCCGCAGGCGCCAAGCTCGCCGATGCAGCGATCGATTTCGCGCAATGTCGCATCCATATTGTTCATCGGCAGCGCGGCAATAAAACCCGGAAAGCGATCGGGGTATTTGCGGCAAAGCTCCGCAAGTCCGTCATTTGCATGCCGCGCCAGATCGGGGGTTTGATCGGGCGGCCCCAACAATTCGATCGGCGGATTGGAAAGCGAAATCACTTGGGCGTAATCGCCAAATTGATCAAGCAACCGCAGCCGGGCAACAATATCCCACA
>DATAIA010000094.1:0-8882 GCA_036262895.1 Xanthobacteraceae bacterium | reverse complement strand
GACCCATAACGAGCTCCAGTGACCAGTGATGCCCCGACAGGGCTTAGGTCGGCCGCAGTAGAAGCAAATGGGGCCGCCCGAGGCAAGTTTTCCAGCAAGCGATGGCTAACGGTTTAAAGCAACGTGACGGGCGCGTTTTCTAAAGCCTGAGCCCTCGAACAGTTCAGGTTCTGACAGACATTTCCGGCCCGTACTGAAGAACTTTCACCTTCTCTATGGTCACCAGACCCCCTGACATCATTCCGTCAAGCGTGGGGAGAAAGGAGTCAATCTTTTCTTGGGAATCGACGATCTCAACGATAACCGGCAGATCATACGAAAGTCGTACAATCTTTGTCGTATGGATCCGCGCTGAGTGACCAAAACCAGCCTGCCCACGCAGGACTGTTGCACCGGCAAGGTGCCGTTCGCGCGCTTTGAGAACAATAGCCTCGTGTAATGGAAGATCTCCGGCCCTGTCGTTTTCGCCGAAAAAAATTCGCAGCAAGACGGCATCCATCGGAATGTGCATTTGCATCTCCCCATCGTCAGAAGCATCGATCACCTACGGCTGGGCCAATGCGAGCGTGGAATAACGCTCGCACCGATGATCAAGACATCAACGTGGAGTTCTTTTGCAGGTTCAAAAGTATCCCGCACCGGATGCAACGTAATGATATGAGCGTAAAATTCGATTGACGCTGTTCTGACGCAATCTGCGCAAAATCACCGGCCAAGCGCCGCCTGCTCCTTCACATCCTTGATATCGGTGAAGGCAATTGCCGGAGACCGCTCGCGCGTGTGATCGAGATAAAATTGATTGCGGGCGAGATACACGAAATCGCCGTCCAGATCTTCCGCAATCGAGGAATGATTGGCGGAAACAAACTCATCGAACACTTTGCGGTCGGCGCACGTAATCCAGCGCGCAAGCTGAAACTCGCTGGTCTCGAAACCGATCTCAAGCCCGTACTCGCCGGCAAGCCGGTGCTTGAGCACGTCGAGCTGCAAGGGGCCCACCACACCAACAAGCGCGGGCGAACCGTCCGACGGACGGAAGACCTGGACCACGCCCTCCTCCGCCATCTCCTGCAGTGCCTGTTTGAGCTTCTTCGCTTTCATCGCATCGGGAAGCCGCACGCGCCGGAGAATTTCCGGCGCGAAGCTCGGCACCCCGACAAACACCAGATCTTCGCCCTCGGTCAGCGTGTCGCCGATGCGTAACGTCCCATGGTTGGGAATGCCGACGACGTCTCCCGCGAAGGCTTCTTCGGCCAACGCCCGGTCCTGCGCGAAGAAAAATTGCGGCGTGTGCAAGCCCATTGTCTTGCCCGTGCGCACCTGCTTCGCCTTCATGCCGCGGGTCAGCTTGCCGGAACACAGACGTGCGAACGCAATGCGATCACGATGGTTCGGATCCATATTGGCCTGGATCTTGAACACAAAAGCGCTCATGCGCGGCTCGCCGGCTTCAACGCGGCGTTCCTTCGCTTGCTGAGCACGCGGCTGCGGCGCGAAGTTGCCGAGGCCGTCAAGCAGATCGCCAACCCCGAAATTCTTCAGTGCACTGCCAAAAAAGACGGGCGTCAGATGTCCTTCACGGAAGGACTGCAGGTCGAAAGGCTTGCATCCTTCGCGGACAAGCGACAGCTCCTCGCTTAACGCGGCCGCGTCCAGATTTTTGCCAAGCGCGGCAACTTCGCTGATTTCCATTTGCCGCAATGCGCCGCTCTTGCCGGCATCGCCGTCCAGCAGCCGCACGCCGCCGGATGCGACATCGAACGTACCGACAAAATCCCGCCCGCGGCCAATCGGCCAGGTGACCGGCGCCGTGTCGAGTGCCAGTGTTTTTTCGATTTCATCAAGCAGATCGAACGGATCGCGGGTCTCGCGATCCATCTTGTTGATGAAGGTGAGGATCGGAATGTCGCGCAACCGGCAAACCTCGAACAGTTTGCGCGTGCGCGCCTCGATGCCCTTGGCCGCGTCGATCACCATAACAGCGGAATCCACCGCCGTGAGCGTGCGATAAGTATCCTCGGAAAAGTCTTCGTGGCCCGGCGTATCCAGCAGATTGAACACGAGGCCGCTATACTCAAACGTCATCACAGAGGTGACGACGGAGATGCCGCGCGCGCGCTCGATCGCCATCCAGTCGGAGCGCGTATTGCGGCGCTCGCCCTTGGCTTTCACCTGCCCGGCGAGCTGAATGGCTCCGCCGAACAGCAGCAGTTTTTCGGTGAGCGTGGTTTTACCCGCGTCCGGATGGGAAATGATCGCAAACGTGCGCCGGCGCTCGACTTCCGCCAAAAGCGGCGAGCTGGCAGCTTCCTGCTGAACGGGGCGCTCTGGCTTGTTCATGATGGAATGCATGTGGCAGGGAATCCGGACGAGATCAAGGATTTCCGCACCCGGACCCGCACCAGGGGTTACTGCCTTTGGTTAAAGGAGATTGGGCGTGATGACATTAGGTTAAACCACCTGGGCTCATCATCCTTAGCTCACCACGCATAGCCCAGTCATTCCTCATGGTGAGGGCCCGCTGAAAGCGGGCGTCTCGAACCATGAGGCCCCCCGAATAAACGTGGATGAGACTTATGACCTCATCCTTCGAGGGCCGTGCACTGATCTCGGGTTTACCCGAGATCAGTATCTATTGAATACGCCAGTCGGGTAAACCCGACTTGCGGTGCACGGCCATCTCAGGATGACGGGCCTAACTACTCAATTCCATCGCGCTCTAACGAACAAGCTCGGCATATCGCGCCGGATCGGTCGCGCCTTCCGTATTGATGACGAAGATCCGCGATTTTGAATCGAGGCCAAGCTTCATCCTGATCTCGCTGTTTGCTGCCGCTCGAAGAAAGCCGGCCAATCCCACACCGCCGCTTTCGCCCGAAATAATGGCGGGGTCGTTGCCGAGCGGACGCGCAAGCCGGTTCATGACAGCAATCGCATCCTCGTCTTCAACCGTCATGAAAGCGTCCGCGACGCGCGACAGGATGCGCCAGGCGGTGAGCGAGGGCTCGTAGCATTCAAGCATCGCCATGATGGTCGGCTCGCCTGCTTCGACTTTTACCGGCTGCCCGGCGCGCGCTGTTTCGTAGATGCAGGCGGCGCGTGCCGGATCGACCACGATAAAGACAGGCCGCTTGTCGCCGAGCGCCATGGCGAAGTGCCCCGCGGCTGCGGCTGCGATGCCGCCGACGCCCGCCTGCACGAAGACATGAGTTGGTGCTTGCGGAAGCTGACGCAGGGCCTCGCGCACAATCATCGTGTAACCCTGCATCACCAATCCGGGAATGCGCTCGTATCCCGGCCATGACGTATCGGAGACGATGGTCCAATTCTGTTCCGTGGCGACGCGCGCCGCTTCGGTCACCGAGTCATCATAGGTGCCGTCAACGCGGATAATCTGCGCCCCGAAGCGGGCGATTGCCGCCATGCGTTCTTCGCTCACGCGCGCATGAACGAAGATCATCGCCTTGGCCCCAACCAACCGGGCGCCTTGCGCCACCGAACGCCCATGATTGCCGTCGGTTGCGCAGGCAAAGGTCATCCCGGAAGCGACGGCGCGAACCTCGTGTGTTTGTAGCTCAGCGAGATCGACAGAACGACCGAGTTGCCGGCCGGCTTCTTCCAGCACCAGCCGCACCACCGCATAGGAGCCGCCGAGCGCTTTGAAGCTGCCGAGGCCCAACCGGAAGCTCTCATCCTTGACGTGGATCGCGCCGACCCCAAGCTCGCCGGCGAGCGCGGGAAGCGAATGCAACGGCGTTTCCGCGTTGTTGTCGCGATAGGCGAGATGGCGCTCCACCTCGGCGGCAGCTTCGACGTTCAGGGTTGCCGCATCTGCTGGATCGAGTGGCTGGCGATGGTCGGGGTGTTCGTTGAGGAGAAACATGGATCATATCCGTGGCAGGTGGGCGTATATATGTCAGAACCATTGACGAAATCACTGGTGTAGGTACAGACGTTCACATCCCTCAACTCCCCTCGTCCACTCGCTCCGCACACAAACTAATCCGCTCCGCCAGAGGCTCGGTGATGTGGTCCAGAAACGCGCGGACGGTTGATTTCATCGGCGCGCGGCCGAGCGTTACGAGATGCACCGGGATTGGATCGGGCTCGTAATCGGATAGAACCCGCACGAGCGTTCCCGCCGCAAGCGCATCGGCAACTTGATAAGAAAGCAGCCGAACAAATCCACGTCCGGCGAGTGCCGCTTCGATCTGCGCATAAACGTCGTCGACAAGCAGTCGCGACGATAAACGAACAACCGCACCGCGCCGCCCCGGACCAAAACGCCATTCACGTGAAGCCAGGCGCCCCAGCCCGAAGATGGTGTCGTGGTCTACGAGATCAGCGGGCATGCGCGGCGTGCCGCGTTGCTTGAGATAAGCGGGGCTCGCCACAACGAGACGCCGCACTTCTCCGACTTTTCGGGCTACGAGGCTTGAATCCGCAAGCGGGCCGATACGCACCGCGACGTCCAGGCCTTCATCGATGAAGTCGAGATTGCGGTCGTTGAGCATGAACTCGACTCGAACGTGCGGGTACGCGTCGAGGAACGACGAGACCAGCGGCGCGACATGCACCCGTCCGAATTGAACAGGCGCTGTGAGATGAAGCTCGCCCTTGACGGAAGCGTGCTGTGACATTCCCAGTGCATCGTCGTACTCGGCGAGAAGTTTGCGCGCTCGTTCCGCCAGCATGTTGCCGGTTTCAGTGGCCGAAAGCCGCCGCGTCGTGCGCTCGACCAATCGCGCGCCAACGCGGCTCTCCAAAGCGTTCAGTGCACGGGTAATCACCGGCGCCGAGCGCCGCAAGCGCCGAGCCGCCCCCTTCAGGCTACCCACTTCGACAATGGCGGCCAAAATCGCAAGCTCATCCAACCGGTCCACGAATTATTCCCGATTTTGAAATTCTGACTTTTCATGATGCTATATTCTATCTATTGGACGAAACAGTAAAATGAGCACCACACACCGACCGGGAGCGCCTCATGACCGACATTATTCTTCACGGAAGTCCTTTTTCCGGGCACGCGCATCGCGTGGCCCTGCTGCTGAAAATGCTGGGCCTGCCATTCCAGGTTCAGGATGCGAATGCGCAGATAAGGCGCACGCCGGAGTTCCTCGCACTTAACCCGCTCGGGCAGATTCCCGTTTTGCAAGACGGCGATCTGACCTTGGCCGACAGCAATGCGATCATGATCTATTTGTGCAAGCGCTATGCGCCCGGCAGTCAATGGCTGCTGGAAGATCCGGTTGGCGCTGCCCGAATTCAACGCTGGCTTTCGATCGCGGCCGGCGAAATCCAGTTCGGAGCTTCCTATGCGCGCGCGATCAGTCAGTGGAATTTTCCCGGCCATCTGCCGGAAGCACACCGCGTCGCTAACCGCATCCTGTCTTTTATGGATCAGTATTTGAACGGCCGGACTTTTCTGGCCGCCGATCATGCGACCATCGCGGATCTTGCTTGCTATTCCTACGTCGCGCATGCGCCGGAGGGTGGCGTCCCGTTGGATGCCTACTCTCACGTTCGTGCCTGGCTTAAGCGTGTGGAAGCGCTGCCGCATTTTTATGCGCTGCCTGCTTCTCCGATCCCGAAGGCGTCATGATGCATCATGCAGACGCCCTTCAACGAGGATGAACTCCGGGCGCAGCAGCTAGCCGGCGGCGGCTCAACGGGAGGCGGCATTCGCGAATTCATGCCGCAGCAGCATCGCGATTTTTTTTCGATGCTGCCCTACATTTTCGTGGGCGTTTTGGATGAGCGGGGCTGGCCGCTCGCGACGATGCTGACCGGCGCGGCGGGCTTTGTGCAATCGCCCGACGCGGTGACGTTGCGGATCAATGCGTTGCCAAGTGCGGATGATCCTGCGGCGACGGCGTTTGTCGAAAATCGCGACATCGCCCTTCTCGGTCTTGATTTCAGTAATCGCCGGCGCAACCGCGCCAACGGCATTATCGCCGCCCATGATGCAGATGGATTGACTGTTGCCGTGCGTCAAAGCTTCGGCAATTGCCCGCAATATATCCAATTGCGGGACATGCATCCGTCGGCCCGGACGGCAAACAAGACGGAGCAATTCGACCATCTTGACGAGCGCGCAACGGCTCTGATTACGCGCGCCGACACATTTTTCATCGCAAGCCGCGCCCGATCCGGCGTTGGCGCCGCGCACGGCGCCGACATTTCCCATCGCGGCGGGCGACAAGGCTTTGTGCATGTTGAAGGCAACGTGCTGACCGTTCCGGACTTTCGCGGCAATCGTTATTTCAACACGCTCGGAAACCTGCTTGGCGATTCGCGCGCTGCGCTCTTGTTTCTTGATTTTGAAACCGGCGACATCTTGCAAATACAAGGCACGGCCGAAATTGATTGGCAAACAAACAACTCCGTGCCTGAAGGCGCTGAACGCATCTGGCGGTGCCATGTGAACCGCGCCTGGTGGCGCCGCGCGGCCATGCCGTTCACGGGGACATTCCTCGAATTTTCTCCCACCAGTTTGGGCACCGGCGTGTGGCCAGCCTGATGCATCGAGTACGATGCTGATTAGCGCTTGTCGTACTCGTCGTGCCGTCGCCACCAGAGGCCTGTCTCGTTGCGCCCCTTGGGGGCGCGGTCGAGCCACTGGTACATGCCCCAAAGGCCGTCCAGTCCGCGCGCATAGGCGGAATAGGTGTGGTAGACGACGCCGTCCTCAAGCGCGAACGCGCTCAGTCCAGGCCTCTCACGTGTGTAGGTGGCGACATCGGTTCCAGACATTGCAGCGAAAGCAGCAGCCCCCTCACCGCCACCTTCCCTCATCGGGGCCTCGCGCTGGTAATTGTATTCGATGCCTTCCTCACGTTGCTGGCTCTCGGTGAACCAAACATTGAAGTCGGCATTGAAGTCGCCACCAAACGAAGACGCCCAGGGAAACGTCCACTCCATCCGCCGTTTGTACGCCTGCAGCTTCGCAAGCGGCGCCCGCGACACCGCCCAGAGCATCACGTCGTGGTTGGCCAGGTGCATGGCGAAACCGTTGAAGCCATCCGCAATCGCCGAGCATGACGGACACCCCGCCGCGTAGTCGGGCCCAAACATGAAATGATAGACGAGGAGCTGCGAGCGCCCTCTGAAGAGATCGGCCAGCGAAGCGCTCCCCTCATCGGTTTCAAACCGGTACTCCTTGTTGACGCGGACCCATGGCAATTCCTGACGCAGCCGGACCAGTTCATCGCTGCGCCGCGTCAGCTCCTTCTCCGCCTCAAGCAATTCAAGCCGCGCGGCCAGCCACTCGTTGCGCGTGCCGGTGATGTGTGTGGTCATCGCTCTCTCCTAGGGTGTCGTTTGTCGATCGTTCAATGCGCGATGCGACGTGCGAGTTGCCGGTTGGGAGTTAGCCGCATCAGCCGCCCGCAAGAGTTGTCGCTTGATGGATTAATACGACTGTCCTAATCTCCTAGGACAATCGTCCGATTCGCCATTGCGGCGCGGTTTGAGAGGAATTTTTATGTCTCGCTCCCTGTTTGCCCCCTTTGGATTAGACAATATCCGACTCCGCAATCGCATGGTCATGGCTCCCATGACCAGAAATCGCGCCGATGAAAATGGAAATCCGACGGATTTGATGACCGACTATTATCGGCAGCGCGCCAGTGCTGGCTTGATCATTACGGAATCATCGCCGATTTCGAAGCAGGGGGTCGGCTATCCCTTCACGCCGGGCATCTACACGGAGTCCCAGGCTGCGGGGTGGAGGAAAATCACCGACGCAGTTCATGCCGAAGGCGGCTCCATTTTTATCCAACTCCAACATTGCGGTCGGATTTCTCATCCGGATTTCCAGCCGGATGGGGCTTTACCTGTGGCTCCTTCAGCAATTCGTCCGGCCGGACAAACGTATACCTATTCCGGATTGAAGGATTTTGTGACCCCACGCGCACTTGAACTGAATGAAATTCCAAACATCGTCTCGCAGTTCGAGAGCGCGGCGAAGCTTGCGCGTTCGGCTGGTTTCGATGGCGTCGAGGTCCACGGTGCAAATGGCTACATGATCGATCAGTTTCTGAGAGACGGAACGAACTTGCGGTCAGACGCCTACGGCGGCAACGACCGTGGCCGGATGCGCTTCCTGAATGAGGTGCTCGATGCAGTCATTCCCATTTGGGGATCTGAGAGTGTTGGCGTTCGCTTTTCACCGCAGAACGACTTCAACACCATGAGCGACTCCAATCCTTCGGCGCATTTCTGTTACTTCGCCGAGCAGTTGAGCAGCCGTAAATTAGCATATCTCCATGTCCTGGAGGGCGATATGTCAGGCGGTGCGCAGCCGTTCAACTACAGCGAAATCCGGTCGCGGTTTTCTGGCGCTTACATCGCAAATAACGGCTACGACAAGCTGAGCGCCCAAACCGCCATCGAGAAGGGAACGACTGACCTCATTGCGTTTGGTGTTCCGTTCATTGCCAATCCCGACCTTGTGCACCGATATGAGCGGAATATTCCGCTGGAGGCGCCGAAGTCTGAATATTTCTACTTGGGTGGCGCGCAGGGATACGTCGACTACGAATCGGCTCGATAATTTTAATCTTTGAATCCTAAAGAACGAGAAGAGCAAGGCAATCAGGATGAGTGCTGCGGACACACGCCAACTGATCGTAGAGGCGGCTGATCGCTTATTCTATGAGAAGGGCTTTGAAGCAACGTCGTTCACCGACATTGCGTCCGAGGTGAATCTATCGCGAGGGAATTTTTATTATCACTTCAAATCAAAGGACGAGATACTCGACGCTGTCATCGTGCGTCGCATGGAAAAAACGCGGGCGATGCTTGATGCGTGGGAATGCGAAGAGACTGATCCGGCGGCACGCATTCGTTGCTATATTCGCATCCTCATCATGAACCAGGCG
>DATAIA010000093.1:0-3262 GCA_036262895.1 Xanthobacteraceae bacterium | reverse complement strand
TATTCGGTGGGAACAACATAGCGTTTATGGACACATCCGGCTAAAAAGCCGGAATGCCGAAGCCCATCGTAAGCGGAGACGAACAGCCTGGAACTGAGCGCAGCCGCGTTCAGATCGCGTCTGCTTTGCGCACGTTTGAATCGGAGGCTGGCGGCATCACGGCGCTTGCCGCCGCGCTGCGTAACGGACTAGGCCAACCCTTCGTTGCGGCAGCAGAACTCATACTTGGTGCCAGGGGGCGGATGATCGTCACCGGCATGGGCAAATCCGGCCATATCGGTCGCAAAATCGCCGCGACTTTTGCCTCAACCGGCACCCCTGCCTTCTTTGTTCATCCCGGCGAAGCAAGCCACGGCGATCTCGGCATGATCACGGCCGATGACGTAATTATGGCGCTGTCCTGGTCAGGCGAAACAATAGAGCTCACAAATCTCATTACCTATTCCCGGCGCTTCCGTATCGGGCTGATTGCAATCACGTCGAACGCCGAAAGTACGCTGGCGAAATCAGCCGACGTGGTTCTCGCGTTGCCACATGCGCGCGAGGCATGCCCGCACAATCTGGCGCCGACCACTTCTTCGCTGATGCAGCTTGCGCTGGGCGATGCTCTGGCCGTAGCGCTTCTGGAAAGCCGCGGCTTTACTGCGCTCGATTATAGCGTGTTCCATCCGGGCGGACGGCTCGGCGCCATGCTCAAATACGTGCGCGACATCATGCACACGGGCGATGCGTTACCGCTCGCCTCGCTTGGCGACAGAATGTCGGATGCGATCGTCGAAATGTCGACCAGGAGCTTCGGCTGTGTCGGCATCGTCGATCAAACCGAACGTCTGGTCGGAATCATTACCGATGGCGACCTGCGCCGGCACATGCGCGCCGATCTGCTTGATGCGCGCGTGGACGATATCATGACTGCGAAGCCGAAAACGGTGCGGCCCGATCAACTGGCAAGCGAAGTCCTTGAATTGCTGAACTCCTCGAAGATTACCGCCGTGATGGTGGTCGAGGCCGGCAAACCGGTTGGCATTGTCCATCTGCACGATCTACTCCGCGCGGGCATCGCGTAAGCGAAGCTCAATTCAAACCATCAAAACCTCTGCGGTCATTCCCCGCGCATGAGGGGAATCCAGTAAACACTGATGAACATCAGTGCGCCAAGACATCAAACAAACAAGTGACTGCGATTACTAGATCGCCCCGGTCAAGCCGGGCGACGACGAGCTGTGAGGCTTTGCTTTAAATCCATCCCTGCAGTTCGCGCCGCGCAAGGTGGCGCAACACGCCCATGCCTGCGGGGCTGTCATTCAGGCACGGAATAGCCGCGAATTCATCGCCGCCATTTTGCAGGAACGCATTGCCGTTTTCGACCGCAATCTCTTCCAGCGTTTCCAGACAATCAGCGACAAAGCCCGGCGTGATAATCGCAAGTTTGCGAACGCCGCGCCGCGCCAGATCCCTTACGGTTTCGATCGTATAGGGCTTCAACCATTCCGCCGAACCGAAGCGCGACTGAAACGTCAGCATCAATTCGCTTTCGGTAAGGCCAAGGCGCTCACGCAGCAAGCGCGCAGTCTTCACGCAATGACAATGATAGGGGTCGCCCTTGAGCAAATAATCTTCCGGCACGCCATGAAACGACGCGATGATCATATCCGGTTGAAACGGAAGCTTCGCCAACTCGCTTTTCAGAGAAGACGCCAACGCCTCGATATAAATCGGATCGTCATGATAAGGCGGCAACACACGGATCGCCGGCTGCCAGCGCATCTTTGCGAGCTTTTCAAACACCTTGTCGCAGACTGTGGCGGTCGTCGCCGCCGAGTATTGCGGATACAGCGGCATAATCAGAATGCGTTCGCAGCCTGCTTGCTTGAGTGCATCGAGCCGCGAAGCAATTGACGGATTGCCATAGCGCATCGCCCAATCCACCACAATGCGCGGGTCGGATGCGGCAAGTTCGGCTCCAAGCTTTTCCGCCTGCGAACGGGTGACTGTCTTGAGCGGCGATTCGTTCTTGTCGCGGTTCCAGATGGTGTCGTAATCGCGCCCCTTCCGTCGCGGGCGCACCGTAAGAATGATCAGATTGAGGATCAGCCACCACTTGATCGGGTTTACCTCAATGACCCGCCGATCCGACAAAAACTCACCGAGATATCTGCGCATCGACCAATAATCGGTCGCATCGGGCGTTCCGAGGTTGACGAGCAGCACACCGATCCGCCCGCTCGCGACAATCGGGTGATCGGTTGGGAGCTGCGAGCCACTCTCGGTGCCAACCGCAGTTTGAGGTTCCGTCATAAACCCTCAGTCATACTAAAACCGTGTCCCAACAGGCCGGGTTGACGAGATCAGCGATGGAACGAGATTCCCCCGGCCAACTGACATGCGTAAACGAGTCGCAATTGATTTCTCTTGCGTGTGTCTCCGTGAGACTCGGGCTCGTTTATGCGCAGCCGCAAGCGGCGTCAATTGGAGCTGCGTTCATCGGCGATGACCTTGCCGTCGTTTGGCAGACTGCCCGGCGCAACGAACTGCACCCGGCCCCTGATTTTGGTGATGCTGTGCAAGCTCGACGTCACCGCGTCTGCAAGGCCCTGCTCGTCCAAGGGATGTTCCACCAGGAGCGTCATAATGTCCTGCTCGCCCTCCCGCGTGACGCATAGTCGCACGCGGCCGAGCTCCCGATGCCGCTTGGCAATTTCGGCAATTTGGGCCGGATGGACGAACATGCCTTTGATCTTCGTCGTTTGATCCGCCCGCCCCATCCATCCCTTGATTCGCGTATTGGTGCGCCCGCAGAAAGAACGACCAGGAAGCACGGCGGACAGGTCTCCTGTTGCGAACCTGATCATCGGATAGTCCGGATTGAACGTGGTGACGACGACCTCACCCACCTCACCCTCCTCAACCGGATCGCCAGTCCCCGGCCGCACAATTTCAACAATGACGGTTTCGTTGACGATCATGCCCTCAAGCGACTTTGTTTCATAGGCAACGAACCCAAGCTCCGCCGTGGCATAGGCTTGCAAGACATCCACGCCCCGCGAGGACAATTCCTGGCGCAGCGAGGCAGGCAGAGCCGCGCCCGAGACCAGTCCGCGCTTGAGCGAGGACACATCCTTGCCGGCCTTCTCGCCATGATCGAGCAACACCTTCAGGAAATCCGGAGTGCCCATATAGCCGCTCGGTTTCAGGGCGGCGATCGCATCGACTTGCTGCTCGGTATTGCCGGTGCCTGCCGGAATGACCGCGCAGCCGAGCG
>DATAIA010000092.1:0-2553 GCA_036262895.1 Xanthobacteraceae bacterium | reverse complement strand
CGCTTATGGGTTTTAAGTACGCCGTGGGACAGGCGGTAGAATACACGCCCATGGGTGCAAACATTGCGCTCTTCGTGGTGGTGCGGCAGATGCCGGAAGAGTTTCAGGCGATTGACCGAAGATATTGCATCAAGAGTGCGCAAGAAAGCTTTGAGCGCAACGTGATGGAATGCGACCTTAGCCCATCGAACATCCCCCCCGGAACAGTACGATCCCCCGACCCGGCTACGTCGGTCACGCGGCTCATTTTACCGCGCTTCAGAGGCCACATTGGCTGATTGAGGCGAGAGGGAGATGAATACAAAAGCTCCGGCAACGTCCCGGAGCTTTCATGGCAATCCACATAAACCTGCGGCTTAGCCCTCGATAATGTAGACGATCTCGTAGGTTTGCGGGCGGACTACGACGTAGCGCCCATTCACCAGGATCACCTGATAGCCGCTCCACTCCGGATATATATCGATGATTCGGGTCGGGATCGGGTAGAAGGTGACGGTGGACGGAACGCGCGTCCCGATCGAGACATTGAAGTTGACGTTCGTTGTTTCAGTGATCTTCTCCTGCTTGATCGCCGCGGCGATCTGGCTGCGCTTTTCAGGAGGCGGCGCGGCAGCGGCTTTGCCCCCAGGTGCTGAGCCAGTGGTGCTGGTTTTGGTATCGACCTTGGCATCAGTCTTGGGATCCGTCGCAGATTTTGTCTGCGAGTTTGCCGCGGGCTTGTCCTGGGCGTGCTCTGGCGCCTTCTGATCCTGAGCCTGCTTCGGCATCGCCTTCTGATCCTGCGCGGCCCGACCCGGCTTCACTCCCGGCGCGGCTGGCGCGTTGGTCTGCTTTTCCGCGGGCTGTTGTTTGGCGGCAGGCTCTTTAGCGGCCGGTGAAGCTTCCGGCTTGGCGGCAGCCGCCGGCTGTCCCCCCTGACTCATGCCTTGTGCTACGGCGAAACTCGTCGCGCCGAGCAGGCTCAATGCAGCAACGTTCGCAAGCAGAGCATGTTTTCTCACGTTGGGTGTGTCTCCTTCTGGAGGATTCGGTTGAGGTTCAAGCCGAACAGGCTAGCCCAGTGCAACTCCGCGCCCGTGGCTATGTTCCGTCGGACAACACCTTAATATGAGAAAGGCTCGGTGAGCCGATCACTAAATGCGTTTGGCTTCGTCCACCTTCCCGATTTCGCGTGCAAATCATCGGAACCGTCGATGCCGACGTTCCGACGTATTGACGCAGGAGCAGGATCAGAGAAACGCGAATGGCCGAGCCAGAAGGCCAGCCATTCGGCGTTCGGAGCTTTGACGGATGTACCGCGGATACCTGGTCGGTTACCAGCGTCCGCCGCGTTTGATTAGCCGCACGACCACTAGGAGAATGATAGCGCCGATGGCTGCCGCGACAATCGCCCCGATGTAACCACCTCCTAGCCGTATCCCTATGCCGTTCCACGACAACTCCGCACAAACGGTGTCCGAGGATGTCTTAAGGCTCCCAAGTCGGGGCGGGCTTCCATGGGGAAGTTTGTGTTCTCCTCTTTTCGGAAAGTCGCAATAGGAGATTTGTTTTTCTTTTAGATTGGCGTCCTGTTGCGGCCCGCCTTCTCTCACAGATAGGGTTACACCTTGCCCAGGGATTTGGCATTGCCATGCGAATAACTCGCAACGTTCTTAGTTTGATCGTTCTGGTATCGAGTATTTCAACCGCGCAAGCGCAGCACGTCCCCGATCCGCGGGTTGCCGACATTGTGCAAAGTGGAAAACTTCGGGTTGGGATCGGCTTGGCAAATCTCGTGTCGAGCATCAAAGACCCGGCGACTGGAGAATTGCGAGGAGTTGCCTCTGCTCTAGCGCGCGCACTGGCAGCCCGCATTCACGTCGAGTTCCAGCCAATTGAATACGACCGACCCGGCTTGGTGCTTGCAGGCGCCAAAGCTAATGCGTGGGACGTGGCTTTTTTGGTGCTCGATCCCGCGCGGGATAATGATGCTGACTTTTCAGCTCCGTATATGGAAAGCGACTTCACACTGTTGGTACCTGTTGGCTCGGCAATCCATAAATTTTCAGACGCCGATCAATCTGGCGTTCGTATCGGAGTTCCGCGCGGAGATGCAGTGGACCTTAATCTAACGAGACTCGCGAAAAATGCTTTATTGATCCGCGTAGACAATCAAGCTGCTGGCGCAGATCTGCTTCGAACGGCACAGATCGACGCGTATGCAGCACCACGGCCTGCATTACTGGGACTTGCTAGTCACATAGCGGGGTCCCATGTATTGGAGGACTCATTTGCGACCATATCCTTCGCAGCATTCGTTCCAAAGGGACACGATGAGCACGCAGCGTATGTTGGCGAGTTTCTGGAAGATGCCAAAGGCTCAGGGTTGATAAAGAGCTTCATAGAGGCCGCCGGATTGCACGGCATCAAGGTTGCGCCGGCAGCGAAGTTGAAATAGCCGAAACCCATGCCCGGGCCACTGCGTGGGTTTTGGTTTACGGGGCGCAGCCTTTTTGACGGCACCTGCTTGATGGCGGCGTCACTTCCCTAGATCGCCGCCAACAAGTGTTAAGT
>DATAIA010000091.1:0-1582 GCA_036262895.1 Xanthobacteraceae bacterium | reverse complement strand
GCGACGCACACCTCCGTCGGAGCGCTGTTGTGATCGGCGCTGATCTGATGTCGTCCTGTAATCAGTATGTTCATTGAATATGATACTCACCCTCTCGATAAGCGGCATATTCCTACTGGGAGCAACCCTGATGGTTTTGGCCGATAGGGACGTTGCAGAACATCAAACGACAGCCGTAGTGGTAACATTGCGCCAGCCTACCGCGTTAGGGATTGTGCCGGGATTCGCTGGCAAAGAGAAGATCACCAGCAATCCCGATCGACTTACACAATGCGGGATGCTCGGAGCGGACGAATCCGAGTGACGCAACGTGATTGCCATTCGCTCTTCACTACGCGCTCTTGATTTGTGTACGCTACGCAAGACAAAGCGCCGCCACCCTGGTTTCGTCATATAGGCGCGACATGATGATCGCGCGGCAAGGCGAGGAGATCGTCTGCCCCAAGCGGACACTGTGCGGCCGCATTATTCGGCACGCCGAGGACCGGATCACCGACGATGATTTTCTGCAGCCGAAGCGGATGCCGCGCCGGCGGGTGACCGATTTGTCTGCGGCTGCTGCGGTCGGATCGCCGCGATGCGGGAAGACCACAGGTGGAGAGTTTACTTGCGGCGGGGTGGGTTCGGTAAATGAGCGACCTGAAGAATATTCTTTCCGGCATCGCCGAGTTTCAGCATCCGATCCTGAGACGCAGCCTCGGGCAGTTGACGACATCGTTCGGTGGGTTTCTTGCCACCTGCGCCGCGATGTACCTCTGTCTCACAATATCACTTTGGATAACCTTGCCGCTTTCGGTGCTCGCCGCCGGTTTCCTCGTGCGGATCTTCATCATCCAGCACGATTGTGGTCACGGCGCCTTCTTCCGGTCGCAACGCGCCAACGATGTTCTCGGCAGCCTGTGCAGCCTGATGACTCTGACGCCATATGCCTTCTGGCGGCGGCAGCATGCACGGCACCACGGTTCATGGAACAATCTGGACCGGCGGGCCGCGAGCGGTCTTGACATCTATTCCTCGTGCATGACCGTCGCGGAATACGGTCGGCTCAGTCGCTGGCGACAGCGGCTCTATCGTCTGTCGCGTCACCCAATCGTATCGCATCTAATCCTGCCGCCGGCGGTGTTTCTGCTGCTCTACCGGATCCCATTTGATGCAGCAGGGAGCTGGCGGCATGAACGTCGCGCGCTCCACGTCACGAATTTGGCTCTGGCGTGCCTGTTCACTGGATTGGGGCTGGCTGTTGGATTTGGGCGCGTTCTCGCGGTTCAGCTGCCGATCATGGTCGTCGCCTCGATCTTCGGCGTCTGGTTGTTCTCGGTGCAGCACCGGTTTGAGCACACGCTGTGGGTGCACGATGCGAATTGGAGCTTCACCAAAGCCGCGCTGCGCGGGTCGTCATACCTGCGGCTGCCCAGAATCCTACAATGGTTCACCGGAAATATCGGGTTCCATCATATCCACCACCTCAATCCGCGCATTCCCAATTACCGGCTTGAGGATTGCCACGGGATGATTCGCGGCATGGAAGCCGCGCCGATCCTGACGCTACGCGCCGCCATAACGACGCTGCGCTATGCGCTGT
>DATAIA010000090.1:0-2822 GCA_036262895.1 Xanthobacteraceae bacterium | reverse complement strand
CGCGATATGCCGTCATCCTCACAGTGGAGTCGATTGCATGATCGCTCACAGCATTGATCTTCTCACGCCGCAAGAAGTGCAGGCAAAGCGCGCGGCTCTTTCTGATCTTCTGATTGATGCTGTTGAGAGCGGTGCGTCGGTCAATTTTGTATGGCCGATGACCTCAGTAAAATCAGACGAGTGGTGGGACGGTGCGCTTGCAAGCCACGCCCGCGGCGAGCGTCTAATATTTGTTGCTCAAGAAAATGGCCGGATTGATGGAACGGTGCAACTGATCCTGGCGCCGCAGGAAAATCAGGCCCATCGCGCCGACCTTGCTAAAATGCTTGTGCACCGCCGTGTAAGGCGTCAGGGCATCGGCATGGCGCTGATGTGTGCGGCGGAAGCTGAAGCGCGTCGCATTGGGCGAACGCTGCTTACCTTGGATACGGAATCCCATAGCGATGGCGAACGGCTTTACACCCGGCTCGGCTGGACCAAGTTCGGCGAAGTCCCGGGATATGCCATGAGTGCCGATAGGCGCGGACTGCAAACGGTAAGCTTCTTTTATAAGGAGCTTTGACCCGAGAGATCTTCGGCCAAACGTTGGGTAAGCGCTAGGTACGAAAAATAGAGCACGACCCATTAAGATTGTTGCGCGATAATAATAACACTATGGAGGATGGGCCTTCTTTGCCCCAGGGCTGACGGAGAGTTTGTATGGCTGCGCGTGCGTTGGGCCTTTGTTTGATGGTCGCTGCTGCTGTCGCAGCATCCGGTATGCCCGCTACTGCTGCTGGGGATAATGGGCCTGTATTTGTTATTCCGGGCAATCCGCAGGTGCCGGTGTTCATCAATGGCATCGAGGTGTCGGGTGCCGTCGTCTATGGCGACTGGGGATTGTCGCGTCCTGGTGCGCCACAGATTTATATCGAAGGTGGACGTGTTCTGTCGGACCAGTCCTGGCGTGGAACTTATTTTCCGCGAACGGGCCGTCCTCCGCGGGTTGGCCGGTTGGAAATTGAGCCGCCTGCGAACAGAAGACTGCCGCCGTCTCCACCAGAGTTTCACCAGCGGTGGGGCGCGGCATCCGATTTTGAGGTGCCTGCAACCGCGTTTCCGCCGCCGCCTGTCTTTGCTCCGCCCCAGCACTATTACCCGCGCGGGGATCAGTAAGTTTTGCGCTGCGCACGGACTTTGCGGCGCAAAACTTTCGCTCTGCAAATCGAAACTTCAGGGTACAACGTTAGCCTGAACGGGTACGCGCCGTTGCGACATACAGCGCAACCGCTGCCGCATTCGACACATTGAGGCTTTTGATTGTGCCCGGCATGTCGAGCCTTGCCAGTACATCGCAATGTGTACGCGTGAGATGCCGCAAGCCCTTGCCTTCGGCGCCAAGCACCAATGCAAGCGGCGAGTGAAGTGGGGCCGCAGCAAGATCGACTGTGCCCTCGCTGTCGAGCCCGACCAGAAGAAAGCCATTGTCCTTCATGGTCGTGAGCGCACGTGCCAGATTGACGACTTCGATCACGGGCACATGGTCGAGCGCGCCTGATGCAGATTTTGCAAGTACGCCCGTTGCTTCGGGAGAGTTGCGCGATGTTGTGACAATTGCTTTGACCGCAAATGCGGCCGCTGAGCGCAAGATGGCGCCGACATTATGAGGGTCGGTGATCTGATCGAAGACGAGGACAATGCCCTCGGGTGCAAGATCTTCAATCGCGATCGCGGGAAGGGGATCTGCCTCTGCAAGCAAGCCTTGATGCACGGCATCGGGCGGAAGGCGCGCCGCGATGTCCTCTGGCCGAACCATTTGCAACTCGAGGCGTGCCGCGATTCCTTCTTCGCTCAGGCGCCGTGCTGCATTTTCGGTTGCGTAGAGTTTGCGGATGCGGCGGTTCGGGTTTTCGAGTGCGGCCTTTACTGTGTGCCAACCATAAAGTAGCGCCATACCATCGCTGCCATGCCCGTGCGAACGGGATTTCGAGCGGAACGGTTTATGAGGCGGTCTACTAGGCTCGCTTGCCCGCCGCGGTCCCGAAGCGGCGTCTCGGTGGCGTTTTTTGTCCCATTTGCGGTCGCGCATGCCGGGGTTCTTCTCATAAGGGGGTGGACTTTGGCAATTTGGCCTGGACGTCGATGGCCGTGTGCTTATCTCTATCGCTAAAGCCGGATGGACGCTCGCTTTTCCGGTTGACACCACCCGGCCCGGTCACCATAAACACGGCCCACGGGAATCCCTGCTTACCGGCGGGGCGTTTCTGTCCGCCACAATCCTTAAGAAGCCGCGCCGTCGGTGGACTGTTACGGAGGGGTGCCCGAGTGGTTAAAGGGGACGGACTGTAAATCCGTTGGCTCAGCCTACGTTGGTTCGAATCCAACCCCCTCCACCAGCCCACCGCTCCCAAGCTTGCGGGTGTAGCTCAATGGTAGAGCAGCAGCCTTCCAAGCTGAATACGAGGGTTCGATTCCCTTCACCCGCTCCAAACCTTTGGGTGTGTGCTGGCCGGATATAAAGTGGATTTTGAGGACAGGACAGTCCTGTAGGTACGATGACTGAGTGAGGCAAAATTCCCGGCTCGCAGCGGTTACCGGTGCTGGGCTGTGGGTGGCGGTTCATCAAGCTGTCGGAAACGACGGTTCGAGATCATCAAGAGAGAGCTACGGCGATGGCCAAAGAGAAGTTTGAACGCAATAAGCCGCATTGCAACATCGGGACGATTGGTCACGTTGACCATGGGAAGACGTCTCTGACGGCAGCAATCACGAAGGTGCTGGCGGAGGCCGGTGGCGCGACGTTTACGGCGTACGACCAGATCGACAAGGCGCCGGAAGAGAAG
>DATAIA010000089.1:0-4421 GCA_036262895.1 Xanthobacteraceae bacterium | reverse complement strand
TGCCTTCTATCGCGCTGGGTGCATGACAAGAAGCGAACCGAGTTGGCGACGGTTCATTAACCGTTGATTCCCGAATTGGTGCCGTTGTCCATGGGCGGTCGTCGTCGCCACGTGGATGATCGGACGGCGTTGCCAAGTCATGCCGGAATGCCGCGCAAACGGCCAGACGAACTGCATGCCGACAACGGTTATGACTGCCACCGATACCGACGCAGCTTGGCGAGCAGGGTATAGCCGCTCGCTTCGTCTGCAAAGTATCGGCAGCACGGCGCGTCTAACGTGTTATTGATGAGTTGGCGATTTCGATAAGCTGGGTATTCGCCGCGTGGATAGTATTGACTTCACCTTGTGCTGTTCAAACTCGCGGTTGCGATCATGCGATATCGAATCGTCGACTATTCGTGTTGGCGAGCATCTGTTTAAAGATACGGGACGTCAAAAACGTGTCGGAGGGTGAGAGTCTGATTATTACTGGTTGGGACTGCTAATTAAAATCTGTGTGCATACCCGCCGCGCAATTGTGCGATTGATCATGCAAACGGGTACGGTAACGATTCAGAGAATTACAACGTGAATCTTGCCGGTGAAATCACGCTGCAAGATCGATTGTGCACGGAAGTTCTCCGACAGGTGGTCAGTGAACTGATCGATCGTCAAATGTAAATCAGGGTTTTTGCGATCGGCCGATGCCGTTTCTTGCCGCGTGGACCGTACCCACGCGAGGCTTCGTCGCGGGCGCCGGTTTTTGTCACCTTTGAGCTAGAACGGATCGTGGCGATTAAGTCGTAGGTGCGCGTGTCGACGCCGATGCTCCGGCGGCTTCACATCAATCACGCGCGCACCCACGTCGCACAGAATGGTTGTGCCGAACGGGGGCCGTTCAACACGTGCGTAAGTCGATCACCAATAGGCCGGCAAAGGCGCCAGCCTTTTGGTGATGAGTGGAAGATTGGCTGCCCTTATCAATGGACGGTTTCCAGCGTTGCTACTTTGGATTCCTTTTTAATTGGCTTGCCCATCTTGGGGATGACAAACGCCGCCAGAACGAACGCAAGGAGCGAAGTAGCACCTGTAATCATAAATGCCGTATTCCAGCCGAACTTGGTAGCAATCGCTGCGCCCAGACCCCCGCCGAAGATAGCTGCAAGTGACTTGGCCGCCCAGAAGAAACCGTAGTTTTGAGCCGAGTAAGCCGTGCCAAAAACGTCGCTATTTGTTGGCGGGAACAAGGCGTAGCTGCCGCCCCAAGTAAAGAATGCCAATGCCAGCGCGACAAAAAAGGCCGCAGTAGAAATCGCTGCAACGGTTGGAAATGCGAACAGAATGACCGAATTAATGCCAAAGACGATAGACATGGTCTTGTAACGACCAATCTTATCCGAAACAGCGCCCCAGAACACGCGGCATCCGCCGTTGGCTAGATTTTGGATCGAAACTGCGATCGCGATAGCGCCAGCGGTGATGCCGATACTTTTGCCGTAGGGGGCACTGTTGGCAACCAGCAGCAGGCCGCCGAAGTTTACAGAGAAAAATGCCAGCCAAAGGATCCAGAATTGTGGAGTCCTAAGCATTTGAGCCGAAGTAAAGTCTTTTTCCGTGATAACCGGAGAAGATTTTTTGCTGCTGCTTTGACCAGGAAACTTGATGATCATTGCGATTGCGATAATGACCAAACCCTCGATCAGGCCGGTGTACGCAAATGCAGGACCAACACCGCGTGTCTTCAACAGGCCGGTAATCAGCGGCAGGAAAGGCAGAGCACCCAAACCGTAGCCAGCAGCTGTCAACCCCGATGCCAGACCGCGCTTGTCCGGGAACCAACGGTTAGCCGTGTTCATTGCGATGCCGTAGACGACACCAACGCCGGCCCCAGCCAATGTGTACAGTGCATACAGGGCTGGCGCGGAGTCAACGTTCCCCATGAATGCCCAACCAACCAATACCATTAAGCCGCCGACCATCAGTGCGCCCCGGGGGCCGAATTTGTCGACGAAGAAGCCACCACCCGGTTGCGACGCTGCTTGAATAACTTGCGACAACGTAAACGCTGTCTGCACGGCAGCAAGTGAAATTCCCAATTTGTCTTTCAATGGGGTTGCATACAGGGTCCACGAGTACTGGACACCTGAGATCATGCACATCAGCAAAAGAGCTAGTATTAAATAAAGCCAGCGATTTCCCTGTTGGCTCGCCGGCTGAGCATTACGCGAATTGTTCACTGCATCCTCTAAAAACTAATAAGTTGGGGAAATAAATAAAATCGGGTGATAACCGCAGAACCTCACTCCCGGTCCCCCAGATCTTTTCGACAGTAAGCCCAGTGGGCAACGGGGAGCTTGATTGGCGTACGTTAGATGCCCCCCGCGCTGCATCCGATGGGCTGACTGCCACGAGCCCGATCCATGGAACACCGCTTTGCATGCCGAAGGTCATACACTACCGCGGACTGCGACAAATTGCAGCATACTGCGCATGCACTAGGGGAGGGCTCTCCCGTTGCTTCGAGACCCGCGACCCTGCTCAATCCGGCGAAGTCGAGTATGCGGATGTCTTTGCCGTTCACGGTGATGAGCCCTTGTTTCTTGAACCTCGACAAGACCCGGCTGACGGTTTCCAGCTTTAACCCGAGGAAGCTGCCCGTCTCACCTCGTGTCATCCGTAAGACGAACTCGGCCTGCGAACAGGTGCGTGCCTGCCAACGCCGCGAAAGATCCAGCACGAACGAGGCAACTCTTTCGTCGGCCGTCATCGTGCCTAGCAGCACGCTGAAGCCACTTTGCCGTGCGAGTTCCGCGCTGAGCATTCGATAGACATGACGCTGCACCGCTTTGATTTCCCGACTCAGCAATTCGAGCAGATCGAATGGCATCACGCACACGCTGCTGTCCTCGAGAGCGATGGTCTCACTCGGATAGTGGCCAGTGGCTATGCCGTCCAAGCCCATCGGCTCTCCGGTCACGTAAAAGTCGGTGACTTTTTCCCGCCCGTCGGGCAGCAGCGCGAGCTTCTTGAATGATCCGGTGCGAACCGCATAGATGTTGCGGAACGCGTCACCGGCACGGTGTAACGCGTCGCCTTTTTTCACGTAGCGATAGCTCAGCACGAGATCATCCATTTGCGGGAAGCACGCGAGGTCATCCGGGTTCACCTCGCAAAAGAGGCGCATCGCGCACGTCTTGCAGGAGTTGATGCGTAAAGCGGAGATTTCGGTCCGCGAGGCCATTGCAGGAGGCTCCGTCTCATCGGCTCGGGGCACGTTGAGATGTTCGTGCTCAATTGCCATGTTCTTCTCCATTTCAGTCGATCGGACCTAACCGTCACCCGCTGCTCGGGAGGACGGCGCACCTGAGCCGCTCACTGGCGCGCCTAACGCGCCGTTGTCCAAGCTTGATTCTCAATCGCTATCTCAGCGCTAACGATCGCAGGTTTGTGCCAGTCGCGGTCCATCTCGGGGCGCGTCCTCGCCTCGGCTTCTATCCGCGTTACCCCGGTCAGAGTCCAGGCATTTGTTCCGCATGCCGTTTCCGTGCATACCCCGTATCGATACCCTGTGGGCACATTGCTGCTCATTGCTTAAGCGGAACTTAACCTCACTTGCACGCCGGTCGGGCCAGGATTACTCAATTTTCGGGGCAATGCGGAAGCGGGGCTTTGATCTGGATCAACAACGAGCCTGCGATGTTGGGTAAGGCAGCACAAAGTTGAGCAGCGTTTCTTTCTCGAACGCAGACGGATTCCGGCGCGTGCCGTGATCCCAAGCAGGCCGGTGCGTGTTGATTGTGGGGGGGGACAATCCACCGCGTGCCTCGACCAAATTTGCTCTTGATCCAAAGCAAACCTGTTCCCGATTCGCGATGGGATCATCACGACATCGAAAAGATCCATTGACGCTCAATGGGCCAAAAGTTGGCAGTGCTTTTCGCTTACCAGCAATTGTTGAAATCAAGAATTTCCCATTTCCAAAGCATATCAATCGCGAATCATGACCCCGCCGATCCACTCGGCGCATTAAGCCCAGCACGCCGGCTGCTCGAACGCATTTACCGCAGTGGCTGGGTGCCGGGCTTGTACTACATGATCGAGATATGGTGGAACCGGATGTTCTTTCCCACCAAAGCCGCGATGACCGCCGGTCATCGGCGGCAATCCAATCATCGCGCACCAGAAAAGAAACGGCACAACGAAACCGAAAAGCGTCAACCTGAAGATCGATTGGCCGGTAGCCTGCCCTGCCCAGACCAGCAGTCCGATCCACAGCAGACCGTACGCGGAGACCAACGCGCAGTCCTTGAGAAATATCGGTCGGCGCGTGGGCATCGCGGCTTTGGTGGGAAAGAACATCCGGTTCCACCATATCTCGATCATGTAGTACAAGCCCGGCACCCAGCCACTGCGGTAAATGCGTTCGAGCAGCCGGCGTG
>DATAIA010000088.1:0-4280 GCA_036262895.1 Xanthobacteraceae bacterium | reverse complement strand
TGGTGGTTCCAGGTATGGGGTCCGAACGAATTCGCGGAAGACGGCATCGGCTCGCGGGAAGACTGGATGATTCACGCCGAGGACGACTGGCACGGCTTCGGCAATCTGGCGCCGGGCTTCAACATGCTCGATCCGATCAAGGCCACCATCGTCACGCCGGGCCTGTCGCTGGACGGCAAGTTCGGAGACACCGGCATCCCGGCATCGATCGTCACCAAGTACCTGGCCGAACACGGCGTCATCGTCGAGAAGTGCGGCCTGTATTCGTTCTTCATCATGTTCACCATCGGCATCACCAAGGGCCGCTGGAACACGCTGCTGACCGCGCTGCAGCAGTTCAAGGACGACTACGACAAGAACCAGCCGATGTGGCGCATCCTGCCCGAGTTCGCCGCCGCCAATCCGCGCTACGAGCGCATCGGCCTGCGCGACCTGTGTCACATGATTCACGACTTCTATAAGGCCTACGACGTCGCCCGCCTGACGACCGAGATGTACCTGTCCGACATGCAGCCGGCGATGAAACCGTCCGATGCGTTCTCAAAGATGGCGCACCGCGAGATCGAACGCGTGGCGATCGACGAGCTGGAAGGCCGCGTGACCTCGATCCTGCTGACGCCTTACCCGCCCGGCATCCCGCTGCTGATCCCGGGCGAACGCTTCAACAAGACGATCGTCGATTACCTGCGCTTCGCGCGCGACTTCAACGAGAAATTCCCGGGCTTCGAGACCGATGTGCATGGTCTGGTAACGCGGGAGGTGGACGGCAAGCGCGGCTACTTCGTCGATTGCGTCAAACAGTAGGAGCGTCCAATGAAACCGCGCATCACAGTCATCACACTCGGCGTCGATGATCTGGAGCGCGCGGTGCGCTTCTATCGCGACGGCCTTGGCTTGCAGACGCAAGGCATCATCGGTACGGAATTTCCGCATGGCGCGGTAGCATTCTTTGATCTCCAGGCCGGCCTGAAGCTGGCGCTGTGGCCGCGTGCGAGCATCGCGCACGACAGCGGCCTGAGCGCTACGCCGTCTTCACCTACCGAATGCACCATCGGCCATAACGTCGCTTCGAAAGCAGAAGTGGATACCGTCATGGCACAGGCAAAAGCAGCTGGCGCCACCATCGTCAAGGCCGCGCACGACACCTTCTGGGGCGGCTATGCCGGCTACTTCAAGGATCCAGATCATCACCTGTGGGAAGTGGTCTGGAATCCGCAGTTCGATCTTGCGGACTGAGCGTGCCGGGAAGGCGATTTGAACTGCCCGGCACCCAGGCAAGATTGCGTCACCCCGCTCAGGAGAACAATATGAAAGCGATCGCCCTGCTTCTATTGGCTTGCTCAGCCTCTTCGCCTGCATTCGCTGCTGACGGCGAGCGCATCGTCAAGACTGCGGCGTATCCGCCGACTCAGGCGACTGTTGTCGTCGCAGAAGGCGACCTGGAACCGCGCAGCATCGGCAGCTACAGCATCCGCCTGTACGCGAAGAACGATCCGGCCTTTCCCTACGATCGCTTTGTCACGGGCCTTGTCCGGCCGCGCGACGGGTCGATTGAATCCATTCGCATTGCGGATATAGATGATGACGGCGCGCCGGAAATCGTTGTCGTGATGCGTTCAAGCGGAAGCGGCGGCTATCAGTCCGCCGATGCATTCCATGTCCACGATCAATCGCTGACGCTGACGAAATCGGTTACGGCATTGGACGCGAACGCAGATCCGGTGCGGGCACTTGCCGCGCGCCGCAAAGCCGACTAAAGCTCGCCCTTCCCGCGGCTGCTTTTCCGGGCATCCGCCGGAGAAGACTCAAGTCGCCGCATATACAGCACCTTCATCTGACATCACACATCAGCCGGTATGCAGAACCGGCCGATATCACCCGTTTTGGGGCCGCCAGCCGTTCTAGCGCAATTGCTGGATGCGGATCATGTTACCCCGCCGGATCGCGCATGGCGCAATACGGCGTGCCATCCTTGTGAGCGAATTGCCATTTGTCACTGGTTCCTTAGGGGAGTTGCTGCCGCATTGCCGGATACCAGCCGACTACGCTTTGCCGTCAAGATAAGGTCAAGTCCAGACCAAGCTTCCTGGCAAGGACGAAGGTGACGAACACCAGGACCAGGAGCGACAGCATGAAGATCGCGGCCACCTTGCCGCCCGCGCGTAGCACCGCGCGTGCCTCCTTCTCCTTTCCCTTCTTCCCCTGATCGTAGTGCCACTTGACGGCGAAGAACATGCCTATGCCGAGCACGACAAGCTTGAACGTAACGAAGACTATGGGGGTCCATTCCGTCATTTTGAGTATTTCCAGGCGATTACTTGATGCGATCTATTGTGAGGAGCACACCCTCAAACGTCGCATGACATCTCAATCGAGGTCGTCTTATTCTAGGTCAAGCAAACAGCGTTCAATATTGGACATAAAGCCCTAGGACATAATGTCCTTGCCGACTTGCCGGCCTCTCTGCCGGCGGAGGCCTATGTGCGGACCTCTGCCCGTCCGATACACGATCACATTCGTGATATTGCTGTCCAAGGAAGAATTGCACAGCAGAAGGA
Source organism: Xanthobacteraceae bacterium (assembly GCA_036262895.1). Lineage (GTDB taxonomy): Bacteria > Pseudomonadota > Alphaproteobacteria > Rhizobiales > Xanthobacteraceae > AP-16. The sequence continues at coordinate 1,722 of DATAIA010000088.1, read as the reverse complement.
TCCCGGATGAACAATCGCCAAGCGCTCTTTCTTGAAGGTCCCATTTCGCGTGCCTTGCTCAGCCTGGCCTTCCCCATCATTCTCGCCAACGTCCTGCAGACCGGTTACCAGCTCACTGATGCGTTTTGGGTAGGACGGCTCGGCGCGTCGGCGGTCGCCGCCATCTCCGTCAGTTTTCCGGTCACCTTTCTCGTCATCGCGCTCGGCTCCGGCCTTGCGATGGCAGGAGCCACGCTAACAGCGCAATACATGGGCGCGGGCCGGCAGGACATGGTCAATCACGTGGCTGCGCAGACCATGCTGATGGTCGTCATCAGTTCGGTCATTTTCGGCGCGCTCGGTTACAGCCTGTCGCCCTTCTTCCTGCGGCTGCTCGGTGTCGCACCGGACGTCTATGACAACGCGCTCGGCTTCATGCGGGTCTCCTTCATCGGCATCATCTTCGTGTTCACGTATGCGATGTTTCAGGCGTTGATGCGCGGCGTAGGGCAAACCAAGGTGCCGCTGTATATCGTGGCCGGAACGGTGCTGCTGAACTTTGCGCTTGATCCGCTTCTAATCTTTGGCTGGGGACCGCTACCAGGGCTAGGCGTGATGGGCGCGGCGTTTGCGACCCTGATCACGCAGGCGCTCGCTAGCCTGGCCGGCATCATCATTTTCCTGCGCGGGCGACATGGCATCCAGTTGAACTGGCGCGGCTTCGCACCTGATTTGACCTACCTCAAGCGCGCGTTCTTCCTTGGCCTGCCCGGCTCCATCGAGTTATCGACCCGCGCACTGGGACTGATGATCATGTCCTTCCTGGTGACGAGCTTCGGCACCCTGACGATCGCGGCTTATGGCGTCGGATCGAGCATCCTGCAGATCATCACAATCCCGGTCATGGGCCTGTCGATGGCGGTTTCCACACTGGTCGGCCAGAACATCGGCGCCGGCAATATCGATCGCGCGGCGCGAGTAACACAGCTCGGAGCCTTTCTCGGCTTTGCCACGCTTACGCTGATCGGGATTCTGGCTTGGCTTTTCGCGCCATGGTGCGTGCGTTTCTTTATTCCCGATGACGCCGCCGTCATCGCAGAAGGCGCGCGCTTCATCCGCATCATGTGCCTGGCCTGGGGCGGTATCGGCATTCAGCTTTGCATCGTCTCCGCATTCCGCGCATCCGGCAACATGCTGATTGCGATGATCATTGCGATGGTGTCGCAATGGATGATCCAGTTCCCGCTGGCCTATGTGCTCTCTAAACATACGACGCTGCACGCGCAAGGGCTGTGGTGGTCGTTCCCGGTGACGAACATTGCGGTCGCCCTTGTTTCGATATGTTGGTTCGCGCGGGGAAGCTGGAAAATCGGCCGCCTGACGGAAGACGACAAGCAGATTGCGAAGATTGCCGAGGAGGCGATTATTGAAGAGGGAATCCGCTAGGTAAAGGAACTGGAATACCGCGTGACTTCGATCCTGCTCACGCCTTACCCGCCGCGTTCCACTACTAACTTCAGGCTGGCGCTTCAATAAGACGATCGTCGATAATCGGCGCTTAGCGCGCGACTTCAACGAGAAATTCAGGGGATTCGAGATCGATGTGCATGTTTTAGTGACGCGGGAAACGGATGGAAGCGTGGATATTTTGTTAATTGTGTGAAGCAGTAAGCTGTCAACAAGGCACAATAAAAAGGCTTACGTTTCGCGCAAGCCTTTGTTTTTGATTTTTCGCCCCTTTAG
>DATAIA010000087.1:0-3516 GCA_036262895.1 Xanthobacteraceae bacterium | reverse complement strand
TGCTGATGCGGCTTTCTGCGCACGCAGCCAAACCGTCGCGATAGATCGTTCCCACGCGTGGTCTCACCGGAGCCAAAGTGGATTAAATCAATGCAGCCGGCGATCCCAACAGGTTAATTGTCCACTAACGTGGTATACATTACTGAGTAGCGTGTCACGTGCGGCAATCCACATCGACACTAGCTCGAGCCGAAGGTGTATGTCGAAACGCGCAAGGAGCTGCCCCATGACTTTTTTTCAAACGTTGCAGTGGGTCGTTTTCCAAACCCTACGGGAAGGCGGGCTTCGTCCAACGCAAGTAAGTTGGACAGACAAATACTTGCGAACAGTACGAACGGTCGCTGTTTCTTTGCACTTAGCCCCGACAGCGATTAATGCGAAACGCAAGAACAGGTTGGACCTCTCCTCGCCTGCCTCCGCGCCTCGACAAGCAGACGAAGTAAAGGATGCGGGCGATCGCGCATAACTGTCGGTCTAAGCATCATTGCGAAGGTTGTGGGCTCCCAACACGACGTGCACTGGCTGAATATCAACCAGGCACAAAAAGTTAAGCCGCAGCGGAACAGCAGTCCGCGCGGCTTAACCGTTAATTGCCCTCAGAAACGTCCGAGCGATGGTCGAATGATTTAAGGATTGATCACTCCGCGTCGAATTAATCGACGTTCTTGCCCCGGAGTCAAACCGTAATACCGGTAGGTCTGAGTGCGGTAAGTCGGCGCGGAGAATACCGGATAGTTGTCCGCTGTATACCGCGGAACTTGTTTGAATTGTTCAGGACTAATATGCACAACGGCACTCCGCTGCTCGGTATCAAAGCGAGTAGCATCCCAGGGGACCGATACTAGCTTGTCTTGGCTGAGAACAATCAAGTAATCAACATTGCCGTTTTCGTCCAGAACAATGTCGTCTACAGTCCCGACGGACATGTCGTTATCAATGCTGACCTTGGAGCCGAGAATATCCTTTGCGCGAAAATGTCGAAGCCCATCATTGGGCGCTGGCTTGCCTTGCGCAGCGGCTATCGCCAGGCTAAACAATAACGTTCCAATACCAACGCCGTAAAAGATCGTCTTACTCATTGTTCGTCTCCCAAAGAGAGTTAGGCCCACTGGCGACGCGCGAGCGGCCTACGCACGTGGAGCAATGGGCGTGCCGAATTCGGGCACCTTTCACGATGACGACGAAACAACGATCCGTCCGCGGCTTCGTGGGAAACGACCGTCAATCCCTGTTGATTGAAATCGGCTCGAGGTTCGTATGGTTGTTTATTGCGTAGAATTTGTGCTTCGCCCGGACGGCAAATTCGATGCACAGCAGTATTTCGGGCAGCACTTCCGCGACGAAGAGCTGTTGTGCGACACGGAGCCGCCAGGAGCCTATGAGGTCTACCAATTCAAGGGAGACGGTATCATACTGCCCGAGAGCGTTCTGACGGACGTCGAAAAGGCAGGTTGGTTGGAACGGATGCGAGCCAAGCTTGGGGAGGATGGGATGCCTTACGCATGCCGTCGAGCGATCTGAATAACGCTGAGTCAACGTCGGCTGCCGAATCGGGATAGCCGTTGAATAATTCAAGAAGCCGCAGATTGTTGTGCATAACTCACCGCTAGAAAACAGCTTCGTGAGACGGATTGGTATGCATCGATCGGCGCTTGCGGTCAGGTCAGTCTGCTCCGTCCGCGTAGTTGATCGTGATACTATCGCTCGGTTGAACCAGTGCTTGGTCGGACTTGATGTCTGCCCCGAATTGGCGTGCGTAGACCTGCGTCAACTCCGCGCCAAAAAACATGATCTGCGCAGAGTAGTAGACCCAGACTACCATTACCACGAGCGATCCAGCGGCGCCGTATGCCGAACCGAATGTTCCACGTCCGAGATAAAATCCCAGAAGGAACTTCCCAATGATGAATAGGGCAGCCGTTGTCGCTGCACCGATCCAGACATCCTTCCAAACGACGCGAACATCCGGTACGAACTTGTAGATCAACGCGAACAAGATCATCGTCACTCCAAACGAGATACCCACATCAGCGATGTGAGCCATCGCCACCAGCTCAGGAAATCGTGCGACGAAGTACGTTTGAGCTCCCTGCAAAAACGCGCTCAACGCCAGCGATACCAGGAGCAAAAAACCAGTCCCTAGCACCATCGTCACAGATAAGAAGCGATCCTTGACATACGACATCACGCCCCCGCCAGGCTTGCGATCGACTTCCCAGATGCGGTTCAATGCCGCTCGCAGCTCTCCGAAGACGCCGCTGGCGCCGAGGAGAAGTACGACTACGCCGATGCTGGCGGCGACACTGCCCGTCGCTGGCTTCTGTGCATGGAGAATCATCTGTTGGATGGCTTCCGCTCCGTCCTTCCCCATCAGCGATTGCATTTGAGTGACCACTTCGCCGCGTGCCGCTTCATCACCGAAGACGGCGCCTGCAATGGCAATCGCGATCACCAATAGCGGTGCTAAAGAGAGTACTGAGTAAAATGCCAACGCGGCGCCCCAGCGCGGACATTCGTCATCTAACCAATCAATTCCGGCTTCTTTAAGAAGTCTCCAGATTGTCGAGAGCGACATCGCAGGCTCCATTCGCAATCGGAGCTGCCCCGCCACCTGTGGTTGATTCATCTCGACGTAGGCGAGCTTGTAACAACTCTCTTTCGGCACAAGGGCGTGGTTGAAGAATCGTCCTAGGCGCGAGACGGCACCTTTTCGGCACCACTCGGCATCGATATTTGGGACGTTTTTATCTGCGAGGTGGCCACAAGGTCTAAGCACCCTCGAAACAGGCCATTCAGGTAATCGCCGGATCGTCATGGCGCTTGAGATGAATACGCGCGACAAAGTTCTCCGATGAGTCAATCCAGTCTACCTGGGCGACGGTAAACGCCCCTCGCGGATCGGATAGAAACACATTTTCGGTGAGACGCGGAATTGCAGTCCACTTGCGTTCACCAATGCACTCGCCACTGCAGAAAAGCTGGGTTTTGATCACGGCAACTCCATCTTTAACCGAGGACTCTATCTCGCTACTTGGTGTCCCCAAGTTCGCTCGCCCCCTGGCGACGCTCTTGCAAATACTAGACCGCCTCGACTGCTTCTGGATGGCATATTCGCTGGTGGGCGTTGCTCGATGCAGTTTCGAAACTGTCTCACGACGCTCATGAGGCAGGCGAGTTTGGCGAAGCCATGCACCCGCTAATGACGCCCGCAATCCCCACCGTTCCGTGGCAGCGTTAGCCCGCTGCTTCTCTACCACGCCCTTGCCCTAGCCGCGTGGCTGATCATCGAGAGTCGTCGGAAGCCGCAGAGGACGGCCCAACATGAGCGACGCACAAGCAATACCGTGCTCCGATGGCGGCTGGCGAATCCCCAATCGCCACGGGCGCACGCAAGCTAAATGACGATTCTGAACCGTGTTTGATAAGCCGCGTCGAGCGAAAGCGTAGTCGTGTGACATGCAAAGGTGGAAAGCTTCGGGTTGCGGGCTATGAGGGGCTAGCCCGCAATTGGGGGGG
>DATAIA010000086.1:0-2171 GCA_036262895.1 Xanthobacteraceae bacterium | reverse complement strand
GTCACGCAAAATATAACTTCCGTGACTCCGAATTATACGCAAGATCCTTGATGAAATACCACGATTTTAAAATGTAAGCCTCGACGTTACGAAGGATCTAATAGGCTCAGTCGATCGCTTCTGCTCTAGCAGGCGAAGGCCATTGATCATCACAACCGGCACCCCAAGGGATCACCAGACTACAGGGACAGGAGAAGCGTGATGACGGACTACTACGTTGCCACTGACGGAAGCGACATTGCCAAGGGCAACCTGTCAGCGCCATGGAAGACGATCGGCCGCGCCATGCAGGCGCAGCTCAAGCCCGGCGATCAGATCGTGGTGAAGGCGGGAACCTATCACGAGCAGATCATGATAACGAAGAATGGTACGGCGGATAATTACGTCACCATCCGCTCTGAATTGCCTGGCGGCGCTTTGCTCAGACCGCCTGCTTCGGACACCTACAGCACCCTGAACGTGCGAGCGAACTACATCAGGATCGAAGGCTTCGACGTCGTTGGCGGCGGGGGACATGCGATCGATATCGAAGGATCACACCATGTCACGATCAAGGCCAATATTGCCCATGACAGCGGCGGCTCGGGCATTTCCAGCGCCAAATCGGATTGGCTGACGATTGAGGACAACCGGGTCTATGGCAACACTGCGACGAACGGTTATCAGTGCAGCGGCATTTCGCTCTGGCAGAACATGGACCTCGCCCCAGGCAACGCCGAGTTCCGCAACGTCGTCAGGAACAACATTACCTACGACAACGTGCAGGGACCCGCCATCAACTGGGAACATACCGACGGAAACGGTATCATCATCGACGGTTTTCACGATACCAAATACCGCTACGGCACTCTGATCGAGGGCAATGTCTCCTACGGCAATGGCGGCAAAGGCATCCACGTCTTCCTGAGCGACTTCGTCACGGTGCGCAACAACACCGTCTGGCACAACAACCATGACAATGCCAACAAGGGAAGCTGGCGAGGCGAACTGAGCAACGCCATGGGCAGCCACAATACCTGGGTGAACAATATTGCGGTGGCGGATCCGCGAACGGATTCCAGAAACCGGGCCATCAACGACGTCAGTACCAATGGCTACGTGAACGAGGATGTGAAGTGGTACAACAATATCACCTTCAACGGCACTCCACGCGAGGCATCGGTGCTTTCGGACGGCCATGTGCCGGATGCAGCGAACGGGAACCTGCTTGGACGTGATCCCCTGCTTTCAAATCCTGCCACTGGAGATTTCCACCTGAAGCCCGGTTCGCCGGCCATCGATGCAGGAACGACAGCTTTCGGGCTCGGATCTGCCGACCTGGACGGGCAGGCCCGCGCAACCGGCAGAATCGACATCGGAGCGGACGAGGCCGGTCCCAGTACGGAGACGACGCCACCGAATGCCGAGAACGTCTCTGGCTCGGTGCGGCGATAAACGCAGCCCCGCGAAAACATTTCGTCAATCACAGCCCAATTATCGTGAATTCAGCGCGCGGATTGGCGCCTAACCGCAAGGTAGCGAAACAGTTGGTGACGCGCGTCGCCAGACCTGGAAAGCCTGGAAGGTTTCGGTAACCTGAAAATGCTGGTCGGACAGGAACGCGGCCAGCACTCCTTCCGGATCGTAAATATCAGGCTTGCTGGTGACGACGAGCGTCGGAGCCTCCAGAGCGGCAGCAAAACCGGGCCGTGGCTCAAAGACATAGAGCGCGCTGCCACATCCCTTGCCTAGCGGCACATGGTACACGAGAGCGCCAAGTGCGTCAGCGCTCCACCAGACGCGATCGCCCCCGGTGAGGGCCGTGCGTACGACAGAGGCCGCAGCGCGATAATCGTCCTTTGCATGCCGCTGCGCGAATCTGATGCTCGCGCCAGAAGCCAATGCCATTACCAGAAAGCCAACCACCACAAGCTTGCCGCCAGGCCGGCGCCAGAGCAGCGTCGCACCGGCCGCTTGCAGCGCCAGGACGACCGCGATCGCAGGAGCAAGGTGGCGACCGACGACACGCCAATGCAGGATATATCCAGCGATCAGGATCAATGCTGCGGCAGCCGTGAACGCGATCGCGCATACCGCAAGTGTGCGGGGCGGAATATTGCGAACGGCGTGGATCAGCCCGGCCAGCGTTACCGCAGCGACCAGGATGGCGTAGCTCGCGAGCGCAACGAGAT
>DATAIA010000085.1:0-4391 GCA_036262895.1 Xanthobacteraceae bacterium | reverse complement strand
ATCAGATCAAGGCCGTACATCAAGCCGAAGCAGGCGATTCCAGTGATAAAGAAACCGACCCAGTCAAATGGCCGTCGATTGCGGCTGTTATCGTTGGGGATCAGCGCCAGTGCGAGTCCGATTGCAATAATGCCGAGCGGAACGTTCAGCAGGAATATCCAGGGCCAGGACGCGTAGGCGGTGATGAAGCCGCCGACCGGAGGCCCCAGGATCGGGGCAGCAAGCCCGGGCCACGTGATGTAGGCAATGGAGCGCATCAGATGCTGCTTTTCGGTATTGCGCAGCACGATCAAGCGCCCCACTGGAACCATCATGGCCCCGCCGATCCCCTGAAGAATGCGGGCGGCGGTGAATTGCCATAATCCGCTGCTGAGACCGCACAGGATCGAGGAAACCGTGAAAATGGCGACGGCGCAGGTGAAAACGGTGCGTGCGCCGAACCGGTCGGCCACCCAGCCGCTGCCGGGGATGAACGCGGCGAGGGTGAGCAGATAAGCGGACATGCCGATGTTCAAGTCGACCGGCTCGACACCGAACGTCTGGGCCATCTGCGGCAGTGCGGTTGCGATCACCGTGCCGTCCAGGTGCTCCATAAAAAGAGCGCCCGCGACCAGAAGCGCAATGGTCACCGATTGTCGGGGGGAAAGGGCCATATTTTTATATCACCCGATATGGCCGGAACTGGTCCCCGTGGTTGGGTCGGCCCAGCGTGGATTTATTTAATGGGACAGATTTGGCGAGAACATCTGGAACGATGCGATGACGACCTCAAGGATGATCAGCACCACGATGATGAACTCAAGACGGAGTGCCCGTTGAGTGTCGATAATATCGGTCAGTGCTTTGGTGGTGTCGGAGATCACCGCGAGCTTGCGGTCCAAAGCCTCGACTCGTGACTTGAGTTCATATTCGTCTTCAAGCCGGGCGTAAAGCCGCTCCAGATCCGGCCGATCCCATAGAACATCAGGTTTATCGGTGACGGCGACGCGCCCGGAAAGCCGGTGCTGGACCAGAAGCGCATTGCCAATGCGTTTGAGGATCGTTCTGCGGCCGCCTGGCGTTCGTCCATGCTGGGCGAGATCGCGGGCGTAGGGTTCAATGATGTCGAATACGGCAGCGACTTCGCGCTCATCATGGGCGAGCGCCACGCTTTTCGCCAGGGCATCGGAAATAACGAGCAGCCGCTCCGGCGTAACCGTCTTGAGGTAAATTGGTCCGCCGGGAGGTATTTGATCTTCGCGCTCAGCGGATATTTCCACGATAGCGGTTTCCTCCTCATACCGGGCCAACTTGCTTGTCATGCGAGGCTCAAGCCTGCGCACGACTTCATCCTCTTCCAAGGGTGTCAAGCCAACGAGGACGACGACGCCATAGCGAAACAGCGTTGCCACCCCATTCGTACCGACCATGAACGAGAGAGGAGTGGTTGACAGCACATCGCCGCGTTCCAACCCTGCAACATCAATTCGGTCCCCGACCAGCAGGGCACGTATTGTTGTCCGCTGGGTAAGCGGGAAAAGCTTCGCAGAAGGATCCATTGTAGTCGGGTTCAACCACTTCAGAACGGCTCCCGGCGGTAACGGTTCCTTGAAATCCCTCGTGGGAAAAAAGCCATTTGCGTCAGGCCGTTTTCCTGATTAACGAAAGTGCTCGGCGGCAAATCGCAGTGGGCAGAAATGACAGAAGACGTGACGCGGGATCACATTATCGAAACTGATACAATCATCAGGCCGCATATTCGGCGCACGCCGGTGCTGACCGTACTAGGCACCGATTTCGGTCTTGGTGCAGACGCAGTCACGCTCAAGCTGGAAATGATGCAGCATTCCGGGTCGTTCAAGGTCCGCGGTGCGTTCGCAAACTTGTTGATGCGTTCGGTTCCCCCGGCTGGTGTCGTTGCCGCATCAGGGGGAAATCATGGGGCAGCCCTCGCCTATGCAGCAATGACTTGTAAGGTGCCTGCCAAAATCTTTGTTCCGGCTATTTCTTCGCCTGCAAAAATTGCGCGCATTCGCGAATATGGCGCCGATCTTGTCGTTGGTGGAGAACTCTATGCCGATGCGCTGGCCGCGAGTGAAGAGTGGGCGGCGCGAACCGGCGCGCTGCCGGTTCATGCATTCGATCAAGTGGAGACGCTGCTGGGGCAGGGGACGCTTGGCCTGGAACTTGAGCAGCAAACGCCTGACCTCGATACGGTTTTGGTTGGGGTGGGAGGCGGTGGTTTGATTGGAGGAGTTGCGGCCTGGTATGCCGGAAAAACTCGCGTCGTCGGTGTCGAACCGGAAGCGGCGCCAACGCTGACGCGGGCGCTTGAGGCAGGTAAGCCGGTTGATGCGGAAGCGGGGGGAATTGCCGCGGATTCCCTGGCGCCGCGGCGCATTGGCGAGCGCGTGTTCCCGATTGCAAAGGCGTATGTCGATTGCGCGGTCCTGGTCTCTGATGAGGCAATCCAACAAGCCCAAAAAGCGCTATGGCGGTTTTTTCGAGTGGTTGCTGAGCCGGGTGGCTCGGCCGCTTTCGCAGCACTGATGTCCGGGCGCTATAAACCTTCGCCGGGCGAACGCGTCGGTGTCGTTGTGAGTGGTGGAAACACGGTTGCCGTTGATTTCGATCGATCAACTTGATCTTCTCATATTGGGCTCAGCACAAGAGATGTCGGCTTCCATCCGAACGCGTTCCCGCAATAATGTCGCTGTTATCGGTGGTGGTCCTGCCGGGCTGATGGCGGCCGAGGTGCTTGCGAAAGCCGGTTGTGTCGTGACCGTTTATGACCGCACGCCATCGGTCGGTCGCAAGTTTTTGATGGCGGGGCGCGGTGGCCTTAACCTGACGCACAGCGAGCCGCTTGAGCAGTTTCTTGAGCGCTATGGTGAGGCTCGCCCTGCCATTGAAAATGCAATTCACAGTTTCACGCCGACGCATCTGAAAGAATGGTGCGAAGGTTTAGGGCAACAGACATTCGTTGGTTCAAGCGGTCGCATATTTCCGACCGCGCTTAAAGCTTCGCCGCTGCTTCGTGCATGGCTCAAGCGTCTGCAAGAGCTTGATGTGACCTTTCATCTGAACCATTGCTGGACCGGTTGGAATGCAGATGGCGGTCTTGCGTTTGTTCGGCGTGGCGGAGCATTGGCTGAGGATCGCCCGGATGCGACTATCCTGGCGCTGGGGGGAGCAAGTTGGCCTCGGCTTGGATCGGATGGAAGCTGGATTGAAATATTACGAAAATTCGGGATTGCAGTAACCGCGCTCCGCCCGGCCAATTGCGGATTTGATGTCAATTGGTCCGAGATATTTCGCTCACGCTTTGCCGGTACGCCGCTCAAGCGCATAGCTCTGACATTTGCTGAGTTGACGGTACGCGGTGAAGCGGTTGTCACCGGTCATGGTCTTGAAGGTGGAGCGATCTACGCCCTTTCAGCGCCATTGCGTGAAGCCATCGCGACACGCGGCGATGCCATGCTTAGCATCGATCTTCGGCCAGACCTGACTGAAGCGGATATTGCAAGACGCCTCTCTGCTCCGCGTGGCAAGCAATCGTTATCTACCTTTCTGCGCAAAGCACTGAAGTTGTCGCCCACTGAAATCGGCCTTCTCCAAGAAACATTGTTTGCGGAGAAAAATTCACCAGGTGTGAATACCCGTTTTGAAACACCGGCCGGTTTAGCTTCGCTCATCAAAGCAATTCCGGTTCGGCTGGTAGGCGTACGGCCCATCGAACGTGCGATTTCCACGGCTGGTGGCGTCAAGTTCGATGAAATCGATCAGCATTTTATGCTGAAACAAAAGCCCGGCGTGTTTGTCGCGGGTGAAATGCTGGATTGGGAAGCACCGACCGGCGGTTATTTACTACAGGCATCGTTTTCGACGGGGGTAGGTGCTGCTCAAGGAGCATTAAACTGGTTGGCGCGTGATGAGGTGAGTAACCCAGGCCGTCATCCTTCGAGGTTCAGCTGACTTCGTCAGCTTCGCACCTCAGGATGACGGGACTGAGTCTCGCTCAACCGCCTTCAATCTCCGCTCGTAACATTTCAAGCTCCAGCCACTTTTCTTCCGCCTCCGCAAGTTCGCTCTGAGCTTTGCCGAGTGCAGAGGATGCGGCTTCAAAGGCCTTTCGGTCGCGCGCGTAAAGGGTGGGATCTTCGACCTGTTGCTGCGATTTACGAACCTCGTTTTCGAGGGTCGCAATCCGGTCTGGCAATGTTTTCAACGCGTGTTGTTCGTGGAAGCTGAGTCGCCGTTTGCCCGGAGCTTTTTCTCGCGGTGCTGATGCGGCTTTGCTTTCGCGACGATCACCTTTGGCGTTTTGGTCAGATCCGGCGTTGCGCTTGATGTCGCCATTCTTGCGTTGTGCGAGCATGTCGCTATAGCCGCCCGCATATTCCACCCAACGG
>DATAIA010000084.1:0-2507 GCA_036262895.1 Xanthobacteraceae bacterium | reverse complement strand
TGGCACGTTCAACCTCAACCCCGACTTCGATTTGGAAGGGGTCAGCACCATCATCGAAAAATGGTCGCCGGATGTTGTCGCTTTACAGGATATCGACTCGCGCGGACGCGCCGACGATCCGTTTGGGCTTGCGGATGTAGTGGGCGAACATCGTGCGGAGGCCCGCTCCATCGTCACCAAGGACGGAGACTACGGCCAAGTCCTGCTCAGCAAACTTCCGTTCACCGCCCCGCCCGTGATCTCAGATGTCTCTTATCAGGAACGTGAGCCCCGCAGAGCGATCACTGCCCGCATCCGTTTCCCATCGGGAGAGGTCACCGTGGTTGCCACCCATCTCGGCCTTTCTATCCATGAGCGCCAGGCGCAGGCGAGTGCCATCGCCGAACTCGTCGAAAACCTCGCACTATCGTCGTCGGCGATTTCAACGATTGGCTTTGGATAAAATCCGTCTGGCGGGCATTGGCCGGCCGATGCCCGGTGCGTACGCGGTTGCGCACATCCCCTTCACGGCTGCCGATCTTGCGCCTCGACCGGATCTACGTCACGGCGCACGGCGAAATCCTGAAGGCGTGGACCGACAAGGACGCCAGGCGCTATTCGGATCACCTGCCCGTCATCGCCGAAGTCGCGTTTTCCCCTGTTGCGGACAGAGCAACTTCATTTTCCCTCGCAATCCGAAGCGGACCTTAGGAAATGCACGGACGCTCGGCTCAAGTTGAGAAGCCGAGCGTCTGTCGAAGGATTTATTGGGCTGCCAAGCTTGGGAGCGCCTGAACTTTATTAACCGCCGGGGGATTCCATCTACCGGTCAATGCCTCGGACTTCGGGGCGTACAAGCGCATGGTCAGATTGAATGGGCCTTTCGGCGCAGGGAGCCAGTTTGCTTCCATGTCCTTTCCAGGACTTTCGTTCTGGAAATACAGATCGAGCGAACCATCGAGATTATACCTAAAAGGCATCCAGCTACTAACCGCGAAGCGGTTCAGGACATTGCCCACCTGGAAACCCTGCTGATCGTAGAGAGTGATTGACCAGAATGCATCAACAGGGGGCGCCGCCCCTTTCTCAAAGGTGATGGTGTACTTGTTGGCGCCGTCGAGCGGCCTTCCGGCTTCGTCACCCAGATTTAGAGGATAGATAGCGTCCTCCACCACGTTTGCACCAAGCCCCTGCTGCGAAAGAATTGCCCGCTTCAGGTAATAATTGCCGTACACGCCTACTGTGTCGGTATTCATCGACCAGCCGTTTACTACCCGCGCTAGGGTGGGCAACTTCCAAACCATCAACTTCTGCCCAGCCTGCGGCGCGCTCTCAAGAGCCTTTTGCACCGCTGGATCGAGTTTGCTGATGTCAAAGCTCTTACCGACCTCGATACCGATCTTTTTCATTCGAGCGAGGATCGGCTCATCGGTGATGTGGGGAGGATGTTGCTTGAGCAGTTCGGCTGCGTAGGCGAAATACTTACCAGCCGACATGGTGTCTACTTGAACCTTCGGCGGCGTCTTCATATCGACAGTGGGGTCCGGCTTGAACTCTACTGGCTTTGGCGCTTTACCAACCTCGGAGAGAAGGGTGATTCTATAACCGGCCTGAATTTTGCGGACCGCATCATAGTCGGGCGGGCCATCGGTTTTGGTGCGACCGATAAGCCAGACATAAGGCGTCGGTGCCTTGATCTGGGTCATCCCGTCCGGAACCGTTCCGTTCCAGCCCGGAGGCGTTACCAGAAAATTCCCAGCTTTAGTGCCGGTGGTGCGCCAGCCTGGTGACGCAAAAACATCCGTCCACATGTCCAGCATCGGGAGTAGGTAGTAGCGTCCATCCGTATCCGGGGCTGAGATGACCACCGGCTCTTTGGTCATGTCCAGCCATGAGGCGGAATACAGCGTGTCGAAGTTCGACCGCACGACACCTTTGAAATCCGCGGGCGGATAGGCAGGCACGTTCATAAATGTATTCATCGGACTTTTGAAGTCGCTGGTGCCGTTGGTAAATTGCTTTCGAGAAACGTCCATGGATAGCAGCGGATAGAAGTAAATATAGGCATCCACCGCGATAGACTGCGCTTCTTGTTCGGTAAGGGCGCTTTGCGCTTGAGCGAGTTGTGGCAGGGCGGGACTGATGAGTGCCCCCAGAACAAGAAAGGTTGTAATTTTGTTCAATTTAACCTCCTGTGCAGGTGCGCAAATAAATGCTAGTTCCGAGCTGACTAGCCGTCTATGCAATTCCGACCCTCGCGCATGAACAGTGTCAAAGTGGCGCGCCCCCGCCGCGCGGACGCGATTGTCTGTGATTGGCACAAAACGTCAGTTTGCCCGGTGCAAGGCCATGTCCGGAGTTGGGGGTACAGCGGACTTGCCGGTCGAGCGCCCGGACTTCTGACTTTGACCCGCAGCGGATATTTTGGCCTGTTCGCCGATTTGTCGTGATTTGATGCGACAGACTTAAAACGGGGGACGCAATATGCTGACGTTGTATTTTTCTCCGGGAGCCTGCTCGATGGCGGC
>DATAIA010000083.1:0-5272 GCA_036262895.1 Xanthobacteraceae bacterium | reverse complement strand
GTAAGATCGATCAGTCGCGGCGGACGGGCAGCGGCGCGCCCGACGGCATGGATCAGCGGGAAGTTTGCCGCGAGCAATTCGTCTCCGACAATCGAGCCGATCATTGCGCCGTGGCGGCTAGCGAGAGCGCGGGCGGCATCTTCAAGTTCCGCAGGGCCGAGATCGTTGGCAGGCGTGTTGACGAGATCGCGCGCCAGCGTCACGCCTTCGGCAATCCGTGTCAATTCGGCCGCGTCGAGCCCCTCCGGGATTTCGAGTTTCACCTCCGGGGATTTGACATCCCGGTAGCGCGAAAATCGATAAGCACCGAGCGCGAAAGCAAGCGTGAAAAGGCGCGTGGCGCTGACTTCCAGCGGATTGGCAAGCCAATAAGTCCCGGCCGGCAGCAAGCCCGGCAACTTGCCAGTGATGAACGGATCTTTGGCGCCTTTGCTTGCAGGTTCTATTCCGAACAACACACCGGAAAGCGCGCCGTCCACGCTCGGTAACAAGAGATGCCGGCCAGGTTGCGGTTCAAAGCCGGACGCATCGGCAAAGCCGCGAGCCGACGCTTCAATATTGTCACGCACCGACGGCCAATTTGCCGGCGTAACAAGCCAGATCGGGATTGAACGGCTGGTGCCGTAGCTGACAAAGGCAGAATGCATCACGTCGTCCTTGAGTTTCGTGCGCGTCTATCACGGCGGCGAAGGTTGGTGAAGCGTGCGGCACGCCGATTAACGGTCCGTTAGTGTTAACGGATTACTGCTTCAAAGCAGGCGGCAGGCACGCAAGTTCGGCAAAAAGCTGGTGGAGCGCGATCATGGCCCGGTATTTACGGCGGTCACGCGGGTCGGCGCACCTTGTCGGTTCTCTTGCACTGGCAATCTGTGTGGCCGGTGCGGCAAGTGGCTGCAAGACACTTAGCCCAACAGCTCAAACGACCGGTGCAGTCGATGCATCAATCACTCCGCGCAATGAAGCCGAATGGCGTCGCGAAGCGGATGCGGTCAGCGAGCTCTATCGTGCCAATCCCCGCGATGCTGACGTCGCTATTCGTTATGCCCAGGCCTTGCGGGCTATCGGCCAGCGCTCGCAGGCGGCGGCTGTTTTGGAGCAAGCTGCGATCCACAATCCAAAGAATAGCGCGCTGCTTGGCGCCTACGGAAAAGCGCTCGCCGATGCAGGTAATTATGAGCAGGCGCTCGATGTGCTGAGCCGGGCACACACGCCGGATCAGCCGGATTGGCGGATACTTTCGGTGCAAGGGGCCGTCCTGGACCAACTGGGCCAGCATGACGAGGCGCGCCGTTATTACGCCAGTGCCTTACGGATTGCGCCCGACGAGCCTTCGGTGTTGTCCAATCTTGGTCTGTCATATGCCCTTTCCAAGGACCTCAAACAGGCCGAGACAATTCTGCAAAAAGCCTCGGCTACTCGTGCGTCCGATCCTCGGGTCAGGCAAAACTTGGCTCTTGTCGTCGGACTGCAAGGACGTTTCGAAGAGGCTGAGCGGATAGCGCGCGCCGATCTGCCAAGTGATCAGGCGGCGGCCAATGTGACGTACCTTCGTCAGATGTTGGCCCAGCAAAATAACTGGAAAACGCCCGGCCAGCCTACCGAACCGCGGCAGAACAAAAAAAATGGAACTGCCCAAACCGGGCGGGCCACGGGACGAAATGCAATCGCACAGGCTAGCGTAGACCCATTATTTGAATGATTGCAGGTCCAAGAATAACAACAAAGAGGACCGGTAGGAAAAACACGATCATCGGAACGGTAAGCTTAGGCGGGAGTGCCGCTGCCCTTTTTTCTGCCTCACTCATGCGCATGTCGCGATTTTCCTGAGCCATCACGCGCAATGTTTGGCCGAGCGAGGTGCCGTACCGTTCAGCCTGTTGCAAGGCAAGGCAAACGGCTTTAACGCCCTCCAGGTCGGTCCGCCGAGCGAGATTCTCATAGGCTTGGCGTCGTTCTTGCAAATAGCTGAGCTCAGCCGTGGTGAGCGTAAACTCTTCCGCAAGTGCAGCCGATTGAGAGCCGACCTCCTGACTGACTTTATGGAATGCTGCTTCGATCGACATGCCGGATTCGATGCAGATCAACAGAAGATCAAGCGCATCGGGAAAGGCGCGTCGGATTGAAAGTTGACGCTTTGATATTTTGTTTTTCAAGAATAGATACGGTAATTGCATGCCGAGGTAAGTTGCTCCCAAACATAGCCCGATCTTAACGATCGGTGGCTGATCCAGGACGCCGATAATAAAAAAATAAAGAATCGCGAACGCCAGAGCTGTCAGTGGCGTGACGAGGCGGAAGAATAGGAAGACGATATAGGGTGCTTGGCCGCGATAACCGGCTTGGATCAATTTCTCGCGGGCGGCTTCCTGGCCGACCCATTTTGCCAGATTGAAGCGATGGACGACCGTTTGCATATATTGTTTTGGAGTAGGCCGAAGCGTGCCTTTTCCTCCACTCATCATGCGTTCGCGCTCGCGCTGTCGGATTTTTTCCCGCTCGATGGCCACACTTTTCATTCGTCGGTTAAGGTCATCTCCCGCCAATAGGGGCATGGCAAGCGTCAGGACGGTAGCGCCAGCGGCAATCGCCGCAAATATCATCGCGAGGAAACGCGTATCATGAATTTTTTCTATTAAAATATCGATCATGGAAATTGCTCAGAAGTCAAAGTTGATCATCTTTCTCATGACAAATATGCCACAGCTCATCCAAAAGGCACCGCCTGCAAGCATCAGCGGCCCCACTGAGGTCGTCCATAACAGTTCCATATACTTTGGGCTTGTCAGATAAACGAGCGTCGCCACGACAAATGGCAGCGCACCGATGATGCCAGCTGAAGCCTTTGCCTCTTGTGACATTGCTTTAATTTTCGCTTGCATTTTTTTACGATCGCGTAAGACACGCGAAAGATTGCCTAATGCTTCTGAAAGGTTGCCGCCGGATTTTTGCTGTATCGAAATAACGATGCCAAAAAAGTTTGTTTCAGGAACGCGGACGCTTTCATAAAGTTTGGCGCATGCTTCGCCCATGGGGACGCCGATTGCCTGGGTGTCGATGACCGTCTGAAATTCGCTTTTGATTGGCTCTTCCGCTTCGTTGGTGATGATTTTCAGGCAATCGGCGAGCGGCAAACCAGCCTTAAGCCCCCGAACAATAACATCGACCGCATCGGGGAAGTTGGATAGAAACTTGCGCTCGCGGCGTTTTTTGAGAAACGAAAGCAGCCAGCGTGGCATGCCGAATGCACCAGCAAAGCCGAGGGCGGCAGCAACGAAGAGCCCAAGGCCGAAAACCAGCGCCAAAATGAAGGCCACAAGGCCCATTGCCGCGCTGATGGCCATGAATGTCCGTTTTGACCATTTTAACCCGGCCTGGGAAATCCGGGTGGCCACATCGATGCGGTTCTCAGCTTTTCGCCGCTCATCAATTTCCTTTAGACTTGCTTCGACCTGATCGCGCCGCGATTTCTGCGAACCTGCTTTAGCCGAAGTGCGCGTGCCCGGTTTCACTCGCGTGATAATTTCGTGGCGTTTCTCAGCGCGGCGTTCGCCCGTTAGCAGCGGATAGATGAAAACCCATACAATGCTTCCCGCTGAGACGGTTGCCAGGAAGAAAACAGCCATCATTTGCGGAGACATGGTGATCATTTTCTAAGCCGCATTGTTTGCTGCCTCCGCCGCGTCCAGAGCTGCTGCAAGGCGCTTTTCCTCGCCGTAGTAGCGGGCTCGGTCCCAAAAACGCGGTCGCCCGATTCCGGTCGATCGATGCCGGCCAATGAGCTTGCCGCTGGCATCTTCACCCAGAAGTTCATAGATAAAAAGATCTTGGGTGATGATGACGTCGCCTTCCATCCCCATCACCTCGGTCACATGCGTGATGCGCCGCGATCCATCGCGTAATCGCGCGGCTTGGACAATCACGTCAACAGACGCACAAATCATTTCCCGAATGGTGCGAGACGGAAGGGTAAATCCTCCCATCGTGATCATTGATTCCAGGCGGGACAATGCCTCGCGCGGATTATTTGCGTGGAGTGTGCCCATCGAGCCGTCGTGGCCGGTGTTCATGGCTTGCAACAGGTCAAACGCTTCAGGTCCGCGTACCTCGCCAACGATGATACGTTCAGGTCGCATACGCAGGCAGTTACGCACGAGGTCGCGCATCGTCACCTGGCCTTCGCCTTCCAGATTTGGCGGCCGGGTCTCTAATCGGACGACATGCGGCTGTTGAAGCTGAAGCTCTGCAGCATCCTCGCATGTAATCACGCGCTCATCATGATCGATATAGTTCGTCAGACAGTTCAACAGGGTGGTCTTTCCAGATCCGGTGCCTCCGGAAATGATTGTGTTGACGCGACAGCGGCCAAGCACTTTCAGAATTTCGCCGCCCTCAGGAGTGATTGATCCGAATCGCATGAGCTGATCCAGAGTCAGTTTGTCCTTTTTGAACTTTCGGATGGTCAATGTGGGGCCATCGATCGCCAGCGGTGGCACAATTACGTTGACGCGCGAACCGTCAGGCAATCGCGCATCGCAGATCGGCGAGGATTCATCCACTCTCCGCCCAACCTGACTGACGATGCGTTGACAGATATTCAGCAGTTGCTGGTTATCGCGAAACTGGATTCCGGTTTTTTGGATTTTGCCCGCAACCTCGATATAAATCGTGCTGGCGCCATTCACCATGACATCAGCGATATCGTCGCGCGCCAGCAAGGGTTCAAGAGGGCCATAGCCGAGCACATCATTACAGATATCTTCGAGCAGTTCTTCCTGCTCTGATATCGACATCACGATGTTTTTGATCGCGATGATCTCGCTGACAATGTCCCGGATTTCTTCGCGAGAAGAATCGGGGTCGAGCCGCACCAATTGCGTGAGGTCGATGGCCTCGATTAAGGCGCGGAAGATTGTTCCCTTGGTCTCGTAATATTGTTCAGAGCGCCGAGCCTCGGCCTTAGGTGCTGGCGCGGAATTATGTATGGGTATGTCAGATGGTTTTTGACTTGGAATTGGTGGCGGTTCAATTGGCCCGCCCAGACCACTCGATGGCAGCGGCGCGCGGCCAATATCGATTGCGGGCGGCTTCGAAGCATCCGGCAATGCAACGGGGGCCGGCGCCAAGGATGACGCTGATAAGGAAATTTGTCCGCCACGAATGTCGGAACTGGATGTGCCCCGCTTACCAAACACGCTGACAATCTCCAACTAAAATACATTTACCCGCGCTTGAATTTTTCAATCAGCGGGGTCAAGAAACCATACTTTGGCTT
>DATAIA010000082.1:0-8769 GCA_036262895.1 Xanthobacteraceae bacterium | reverse complement strand
CAGCCAAAGTTGAGAAGTTTGTTTATGCAGCTTCGTCCTCGTGTTACGGCTTGGCGGCGACACCAACAGATGAGCAGCATCCGATTGCGCCTCAATATCCTTATGCGCTGTCGAAATATCTAGGCGAGGTCAGCACGTTTCATTGGCATCAGGTCTACGGCCTGCCGGTGAATTCGGTCTGCATCTTCAATGCATACGGCCCCCGCGTTCGAACAACAGGGGTTTATGGTGCGGTGTTTGGTGTGTTTTTTCGCCAAAAGCTCGCGGGGAAGCCATTTACCGTTGTAGGAGACGGCACGCAGACGCGCGACTTCATTTACGTCACCGACATTGCAGAAGCTTTTTTGGCAGCGGCTGAGACCACAATCAGTGGCGAACGTTTCAATGTAGGCGCAGACAAGCCGCAATCGATCAATCGCCTTGTTGATATCCTTGAGGGCGAAGTGGTCTACATCCCTAAGCGGCCTGGTGAACCCGATTGCACCTGGGCCAACATCAGCAAAATTAAATCGAAGCTCGGCTGGAAGCCGACCGTTTCATTTGATGACGGCGTAAAGATTATGCTTAGGGATATCGAACTTTGGCGGGACGCGCCGCTATGGGAGCCCGGAACGATCGCGCAAGCGACTGAAACATGGTTCCGTTACCTCGGCGGCAAGGGCAACTAATCATTTGTTGTAGGCACCATGCTGGTCTCTTTAACCGAACGCTATAAGCACAAGATCAAAACAGCTGCGGAAGTTCGCATGCTGATCGGTGATCGTCCGCGTAACAAGAAGGTCATCATGTGTCATGGTGTCTTCGATGTTGTCCATCCGGGCCATTTACGGCATTTGCTCTATGCCAAAAGCAAAGCGGATATTCTGGTCGCGAGCCTCACTGCGGATCAGCACATTACCAAAGGGGTTTACCGCCCGCACATTCAGCAGGATTTGCGTGCAGTCAACCTTGCGGCGTTCGAGATGGTCGATTTTGTGGTCATTGACGCCAACGACAAGCCGCTTGAAAATATCGGCATTATCCAGCCGGATTATTTCGCCAAAGGGTTTGAATACGGCGGCGCTGGAGTTGGAGCCAAGACCGCTGAAGAGCAGCAGATCGTGCAGTCTTATGGCGGCGAACTGATTTTCACGCCGGGAGATGTTGTTTACTCATCCAGCGCTTTCATCAAGATGGACGCGCCCGACGTTCGTTACGCTAACCTCCAGATTGTAATGGAGCGGCATGGCGTGACGTTTGACAAGTTACGCCAGACGCTTGACGGCATGAAGGGCTATCGGGTGCATGTGGTGGGCGACACGATTGTCGATAGCTACACCTACTGCGCGATGATTGGCGGCCAGACGAAGACGCCGACAATGAGCGTCGCTTTCGAGCGGAAGGTGGATTTCGTGGGCGGCGCCGGCATCGTTGCCAAACATTTGATGGCGGCCGGTGCAGATGTGACATTTTCGACCGTTCTCGGAAACGACGCGCTCAAAACATTCGTTGTCGACGATCTGGTGAAAGCGGGGGTCAAACTCAACGCTGTTGTCGATCCGACCCGTCCGACCGTTAACAAGAATGCGATCGTTGTTGGCGGTTATCGTCTCCTCAAAGTCGATACGCTCGACAATCGCTCGATTTCAGACGACGTGCTCGCGAAATTACAGTATGGCGTCAAAAACATCCGCTCGGATGCTGTGGTCTATTCTGATTTTCGTCATGGGATGTTCAACAAGCGGACGGTCCCGCCCTTGGTTGAATCAATTCCATCAGGTGTGTTTCGCGTCGCTGACAGTCAAGTGGCAAGCCGGTGGGGTAATATCACCGATTTCAAGGATTTTGATCTCATCACGCCGAACGAGCGAGAAGCCCGCTTCGCGGTTGGAGACCAAGACTCCGGCGTGCGGCCACTTGCTTCGATGGTGTACGACTCGGCACGCTGCAAATTGTTGATTTTGAAGCTTGGAGAACGCGGCGTGCTCGCGTGTCACGACAAGGCGCACGATTCTCTCGACAGTTATTATGTCATCGACAGTTTTGTGGATAATCTTGTTGATGCCGTTGGTGCGGGTGATGCGCTGCTCGCTTACTCGACACTCGCTATGTTGGCCTCGAAGAGTGATGCGATTGCAACCATTCTTGGCTGCATTGCCGCGTCCTGCGAATGCGAGTTCGACGGAAACGTTCCGGTTACGCTCGAAAATGTTCACGCGAAGATCGACACGGTCGAGCGTCAACTGAGTTTTGCGTAGTTGTCATGCGCATCGTTGTGGTTGGTCTTGGCGTTCAGGGTTACAAGCGGCGAAAGTTCGCTGGAGCCGATTACATCGCGTCAGTTGATCCGGTAAATCCAGAGGCGGATTTCAGGCGGCTCGAAGATGTGCCGCTCGACCGCTATGATGCAGTGCTTGCTTGTGTTCCCGATTCACCGAAGATCGCACTGCTGTCTTATTGCATCGAGCATGGGAAGCACGTGCTCGTTGAGAAGCCGTTGTGGGCTGAGAGCGAAACACAGATTGCGGACTTGCAGGAACAGGCGCGGCGCAAGGGGGTCATTTGTTACACCGCCTATAATCATCGTTTCGAACCTCATTTCGTGCGCATGCGCGAATTGATCGCGTCCGAGCGCCTTGGGCGGATTTATAGTTGTCGCATGTTTTATGGGAATGGAACGGCGCGGCTGGTACGTGACTCGGCTTGGCGTGACCATGGCGCAGGGGTTGTTCCTGACCTTGCGTCACATCTGCTTGATACTTGCCGGTTCTGGTTTGGCGACATCGCCGATGATTTTTCCGTAACGAGCGCGCATGCTTATGAAAACCGTGCGCCTGATCACGCAGTGATTGCAAGCGAGCGCGGAAAAATCCGTATCGAGCTCGAAATGACGCTATTGATGTGGCGCAATCATTTTACCTGCGACATCCTCGCGGAGAAAGGCACCGCGCATATCAGTTCGCTGTGCAAATGGGGTCCCTCGACTTTCACTCATCGCATCCGCATTCTGCCGAGCGGGCGTCCGCCGGAAGAGAGCGTGACGCTGGTGCAGGACGATCCAACCTGGGCCTTGGAATACGCGCATTTCAAAGACCTCTGCTCCTCGGGAAAACCGACAGACTTGTCTGAAGACGTTTGGTTGCGGCGTGCGCTCGATCGGCTGGGTAGGGCGGCAATTGAATCAGCGAGGCCGCAATGACAAAGCCTGTCGTTGGTTTCGCCGGGATGACCCATCTCGGGATCGTGTCAGCCACGGGAGTTGCATCGGCCGGCTTTGAAACCGTCTGTTTCGATCCGGATGCCGCGCTGGTCATGCGCTTGAAGACTGGACAATTGCCGGTCGTTGAGCCTGGCCTGAATGAACTACTCGCAAGCAATGGATCACGGCAAAGCTTCACAGCCGATAGGAGCGAACTGGCGCGCTGCGATGTCGTCTATGTCTCCCCAGATGTAGCAACCGATGATCAGGGACAAAGTGACACGACGATGTTGCGCGACCTGGTCAACGTCGTTGCATCGGTGCTGAATCCCAACGCCTGCATGGTGGTGCTGTCTCAGGTCGAGCCCGGTTTCACGAGGGCTCTCAAGTCCCCATCGCAAGATCGCCTCTACTATCAAGTTGAAACTTTGGTGTTCGGACGCGCTGTCGAGCGCGCGATCAAGCCGGAGCGCTATATCATCGGCTGCGCCGATCCGGAAAAGCCGCTCAATCCGAATTTTCGGACGGTGCTTGAGGCTTTCGACTGTCCGATCCTGCCCATGCGTTATGAGAGCGCGGAGCTTGCAAAAATTTCAATCAACTGCTGTCTTGTTGCTTCAGTGAGCGTTGCCAACACGCTGGCCGGATTGTGCGAACAGATTGGTGCGGATTGGTCCGAGATCGCTCCCGCTTTGAAGCTCGACCGGCGCATAGGGCCCCATGCATATCTCTCGCCGGGATTAGGCATTGCTGGCGGCAACCTCGAGCGCGATCTTGCAACCGTGTGCCGGCTTGCGGAAGCGCATGATACCGATGCCGGCGTCGTCAAGGCGTGGATCCACAACAGTCACTATCGCCGGGATTGGGTGGTGCGCACCATTCGCAGCGCGCTCCTCGTTCGCACACCGGATGCTGTGCTTGCCGTCTGGGGCCTTGCCTACAAGGAGAACACGCACTCGATAAAGAACTCGCCCTCGCTTGCCACCATTGCGCAACTCCCGCAAGCGCGTCTGCGTGTCCATGATCCGGTGGTTTCGGCCAGTGTGCTCAGCCACGCTCATGTTGACGCTTTCACAGATCCCCTTGAAGCGGCACGCGGCGCGGATGCCCTTTTGGTGATGACGCCATGGCCGCAGTTCCGCAACATTGTGCCCGCACAGGTCGCCAAAGCACTGAAGGGGCGTATCGTCATCGATCCCTGTGCTGTTTTGGATTCCCGCGCAGCCGCGGATGCCGGTCTTGCCTATTACACGTTGGGTCGTCCGGCTCCGGATGCGGGAAGTACAGCTAGACGTGCGTCGGTTACTCAGAATTGAGTGAGAATTGAATGTCTCTTGAACACCTCAATGCCTCGCCGAAACTCCCTGTACGCACAGTCGTCATCGGGGCTCACGGCTTTGTTGGGGGGGCCGTCGCGCGGCTTGTTGCAGAGCGTGGCGGTGCCATTCTGTCGCTATCTCGCAAGGATATAGATCTCTTGGCGCCAGATGCGACGGCGCGTCTTGCGGCACTGCTCAAGCCCGGCGATGCCGTGGTCGCGGCGGTCGCCCGTGCTCCCTGCAAAGACCTCTCCATGTTGATCGACAATATGAAGATGGTGAAGACAATGCTGGACGCCATGAGCGGAATTGATCTGTCGCATGTGGTCAATATCAGCTCCGACGCGGTCTATGCCGACGAGCCGCTGCCCTTAACTGAAACTTCGCCCACCGCGCCGACCGCAATGCATGGCGTGATGCATCTCGCACGCGAGCTTGCATTCGCCGATGCCATCAAGGCACCGCTTGCCACCTTACGGCCGACCCTGATCTATGGCGCACGCGATCCGCATAACGGCTATGGCCCGAACCGCTTCCGCCGGCTTGCCAATGCGGGCGAGGAAATCGTTTTGTTTGGTGAAGGCGAGGAGCGCCGCGACCACGTGTTGGTCGATGATGTTGCGGAACTTGCAGTGCAGGTTCTGTCTCATCGCAGCCGAGGTATTTTGAACATTGCAACCGGCGCTGTTCATTCGTTCCGTTCCGTGGCCGAGCAAGTCGTCGCCGCCGCGCCGAAGAAGGTGCCTATAAGCGGACGCCCGCGTTCGGGGCCAATGCCGCACAACGGATATCGCGCTTTTGATCCCGCCTCAGTGGCGATGGCTTTTCCCGGCTTCAGGTTTACCGAGCTTGCGAAGGGGATCGCACGTGCGCAAGCGGAGGAGGGGCGTTGATGGCCGAGATTGATCTCTTACGCGCGCTGCCGCGTACGAAGCGCAATATCCAAAAGCGCAAGGATGCCAAGGATCCTGCGGTGGTGGCGATCTCGAAGCAGTACGGCGAGATGTATTTCGATGGGCCACGCGATTATGGCTACGGAGGCTATCGGTATGATGGCCGCTGGGTCCCGGTTGCGCGCGACATTGTTGCGCACTTCGGGCTCAAGCCTGGGATGCGCGCGCTGGACGTCGGTTGCGCCAAAGGTTTTCTCGTCAAGGATCTCATGCAGGTCTGTCCGGGGCTTGAGGTGTTCGGTCTCGACGTATCACTTTATGCGCTGATGAATTGCGAGCCTGAAGTTGTTGGCAGGCTTCATCTTGGCACCGCGGAGAAACTGCCGTTTCCCGACAACAGTTTTGATTGTGTGTTGTCGCTCAACACGGTCCATAACTTTCCTCGTCCGCGCGCAATCAAAGTGATGCAGGAGATCCAGCGTCTTTCGGGTGGGAAAGCTTTCGTTCAAGTGGACTCCTACTATACGCCCGAGCAGAAAGAGATCTTTGAGAGCTGGGTACTGACGGCAGAGTTCCACGACTATCCCGATGAATGGAAAAAACTCTTCGCCGAAGCCGGATACACGGGTGACTATTATTGGACGATCATTGACTGAATTTTGAGAAGGACGAACAGGCATGACTGGTAAGACTTACGCGATCCTCGGCGGCGGCGGGAGCTTTGCCATCCACACCGCCTTTTATTTGCTCGATCATGCCAATCCCAAAAAGGTCATCGGTATTGGTCGCGCCGACCTGCGTCCAGAGCCGTTCTCGCTCAACATTCAGAAGCGAGAAGGTTACCAGTATCACGCGCGACATGTCACGCATGAGCTCGATCTTCTGCTTGAGCTTCTCGACAAGGAAAAGCCAGAGGTGATCGTTAATTTTGCCGCGCAGGGCGAGGGGGCTGTGTCTTGGAAAAACTCCTGGCGCTTCTTCGAGACTAACTCGATGGCGCTGGCACGTCTATGCGAAGAGTTGATGAAACGCGATTGGCTTGAGCGGTTCATTCAGATCGGCACGTCGGAAATGTATGGATCGGTCGATCATGCAACATCCGAAGATGAGCCGATCAAGCCATCAAGTCCTTACGCGGCTTCGAAGGTCGCATTCGACATGTACTTGGATTCGGTTCACCGGTTTTTGAAATTTCCGATGAACATTATTCGACCCTCAAATGCCTATTGTCCGGGTCAGCTTTTGCACCGCGTAATTCCGAAGGCGATTTGGTGTGGACTCACGGGTAACAAGTTGCCACTCCACGGAGGCGGCCGCGCCGAGAAATCTTATATCCATGCGCGCGATCTTGGCCGCGCCATTCATTTGGTGACCGAGAAAGCTCCCCTCGGACGTACATACAATGCGGGACCCAAAAATCCGACGTCGATCCGCGAGGTTGTCGAACGATCCGCGAAAGCGCTTGGCATGCCGTTCGAACAACTCTGCACTGTAACGGGTGATCGACTTGGTCAAGATTCTCGTTACTGGCTTGATTCAACGCGCATCAAGGATGAGATCGGCTGGGAAGCGCAGATCAGTTGGGATGAGGGGCTTGCCGAAATGGTGGAGTGGGGCAAGCGTTATTTGCCGCAGATCCGCGATTGGCCCACCGACTATGTGCTACGTGCCTGAACGAGTGTGAAATCTGGATCAATTGCCGTGAATCAGCAACGTCGTAACAGCTTCGATATCAAGGCGGCCGTTCAGCGCTGTCTGAATTATCGCCGCCGCATTTTGGATATTTCGCAGCAGGTTACGGCTCTCCATGTGGCGCCGGCATTTTCCTGCACGGAAATCACTGATGCCGTTTACAACGGTTTGATGCGTCGCGACGCGAATGGCTCGGATCACGACGTGTTTCTCATGTCCAAAGGTCACGGCTGCATGATCCAGTATGTGATCTTGGAGGAGCGCGGCGTTCTAAGTCGTAAAGACCTCGATCTCTACTGCAAGCCTGATGGCCGGCTTGGTGCGCATCCCGATTACGAGACCCCGGGAGTTGCTGCGTCCACCGGTTCGCTCGGCCACGGTATGGGGCTTGCGACGGGGCAAGCTTATGCGGAGAAGCTGAAGAAGACCGACGTACTCATCTATTGTGTGCTGTCGGATGGCGAGTTTCAGGAGGGCTCGACCTGGGAAGCCATGATGATGGCGGCAAATCTCAAGCTCGATAATCTTATCGCTTTCATGGATTTCAATGACTTTGGCGGTCTTGAGCGCATGAGTGACGGGCACCAAGCGTTCTATCCGTTGGTCGAAAAGGCCGTTGCTTTCGGGTGGGAAGCCGTTGAGGTTGACGGCCATAACGGCGAGGCGATGTTTAATGCCGTTACCTCGCGCAAGGGTGGGCGTCCCCTGATCATCGTGTGCCGTACAGTAAAAGGGAAGGGCGTCTCCTACATGGAGAATGTGCCGATCTGGCATTACCGCTCGCCCAATAAGGATGAATATCAGCAGGGCCTCAAGGAACTTGAGGGAGCTCTCTGATGAGGAACCGTTTCGCCGATACGTTTTACGAGCTTGGCAAAGCCGATCCGAAACTCTGTGTCGTGGTCGCGGACATTTCTCCCGCTGGTTCAATTGCCAAATTCCGTAGCGAGTTTCCCGACCGCTTCATCAAGACCGGTGTTGCCGAGCAAATCATGATCGGTATGGTTGCGGGCATGGCGCAGCGCGGATTGCGACCGTTCGCTTATACGATTGCAACCTTCACGCTTTACCGCCCATTCGAAATGGTGCGAGACGATCTTTGTTATCAGAATCTCCCCGTAACGATTGTCGGTATCGGCGGCGGCGTCACGTACTCAACGCTTGGGGCGACCCATCATGCGCAGGAAGATGTCTCGATTGCCTGCTCGCTGCCGAATATGAACGTGATCGCGCCTTGCGATCCATACGAAACCGAGGCTGCGACGCGCTGGTGCGCAGGGCAAGAACGAGGTCCGGTCTATCTGCGGCTTGGCAAGGCGGGAGAGCCTGACATGAGTGCCGCGGCAACTGAGCCGTGGACGTTCGGCAAGATCAGGACGCTCCGCAAAGGAACCGAAGTTTGTATCCTTTCATACGGGCCGATCATGAAGCGTGCTTTCGAAGTCGCTGATCGGTTCGAAGCGACAGGTCGTAGTACGTCTGTCGTTAGCGTCCACACTTTGAAGCCGCTCGATCGCGATGGGATTTCGAAAGTCTTGCGCGACTATGCGCATGTCGTGGTCCTTGAGGAATGTGCTCCAAACGGCAGCCTTGCCATGCGGGTCAAAGAGCTGGCTTGGGACGTGCAAGCAAAATGCCGGCTCGACACGTTTACGCTGCAGGATGCTTTTATCCATTGCTACGGCAG
>DATAIA010000081.1:0-13114 GCA_036262895.1 Xanthobacteraceae bacterium | reverse complement strand
ATATTCGATCGGCTTCTCAATTGAGGGGACAATGTCGCCGATCCCGGCAAAGTGGAAGACAAACCGAGCGTCTTTGAAGATGGCGGATTGCGGCTCCAGCATCCGGATATCCTGCCAGAAGCATTCGACATCCGAATGGCCTTGCAGATGAGCGAGATTGCTCTTGCGCCCCCCTGTCAGATTATCAATGATGCGGACCTTATAACCATGCGCAAGCAGGACATCGACCATATGGCTGCCGATGAAACCCGCGCCGCCGGTTACGATGGCAAGACCTTTAGTTGTCATGCGGCCTTCAGCCTCTTCAACCGGCGCACGTTATAATATCGATCATCAGTCATGCTGTCTTTAAAACGCTTCTCGCGGAAAGCCTTGCAAAGATCCCGCACCGCATCCTCAATCGTGTGCTTGGGCACAAAGCCCAGCACCCGCTTAATCTTGTCGGAATTGATGTGATAGGAGCGCAGGTCGTCACTTGGCGTTGTGACGATCTCAACCTTGCCCTTCTCGGGGAATTCCTTCGATACGACATCCCGCACAAGCTCCGCGATCTGCATGATCGTGAGATTCTGCGTACCCACATTGAAGATCTCGTTCTGTATCTTTTCCGCCGGCGCAGTAAGCAGAAGTTTCACTGCATCACAATAATCCTGAACGTGCAGGTTCGGGCGTTGCTGCGATCCGCCAAACACCGTAATCTTATTGGAGTTGATTGCATGATTGGTGAGGATATTCACTGACAAGTCGAAACGCTGGCGGGGGGCGTAACCGCACACGGTCGCCGGACGGAACGTCACACCAATGAAGCTCTCGTCGGCATGCTTGCGCAGCAACGGCTCGCACATGCCTTTGTATTTGTTATAGAGCGTGAGCGGGACGAGCGGATGATCTTCGGTGACGTCGGGCTTATCGGAGACGCCGTAGACTGAGCTCGAAGAGGCATAAACGAAACGTTTCACACCGGCCTTCTTCGCTGCAACCACCATCGGCTCAAACGCGTCGAGGTTGACCGAGGTCGAAAGCTGTTCATCGAGCTCAAAGCTTGCATCGTTCGAGATGCAGGCGAGACTGACGAACGCATCGTGTCCTTGGACTGATTCACCAAGCAATTTTGTGTCGCGAATATCGCCGCAGACGATTTTCAGGTTTGGATTGTTCTTAGGCAGGAAATCGTCGCCGAAGAATAGAGTGTCGTAAACAGTGACCTTATACCCCTCAGCAAGCAGTTGCGGAACAAGCAGACTTCCACAATAACCGGCGCCGCCGGTCACAAATATATTATTGTAAAGCTTCGACATGTTTCTCGTCCTCAGGCGGCAGTTTTCTTGACGTCGATGGAGAATGCAGACGCCGTCGCGTCGCGATAAAACATCTGCACGGTCTCGCGCGAATATTCGAACAGATCCTTGCCGGTCAGATTCAGCTTAGCGATCATATCGTTGGTGCAGGTGATGATGTGGCAACCGATCTCATTGGCCTGGAAGATATTGAGCACTTCGCGCGGGCTCGCCCACAGCAATTCGGCTTTGGGTTTTGACGTCAGAATATCTCGGCATTTGATCATGTGCGGAACGGGATCGATACCCGTATCGGCGATGCGCCCAGCGAACACCGACACGATGGCCGGCACCTGAGGATCGAGAACCTCGGCTACCGCTTCCACCTGTTTGGTCGTCATGATCGCCGTTACGTTGAGGATCGCGCCATCCCCGGCAAGCGCCTTGAGCACTGGGCCGGTAAATTCGCCCTTCGTGTTCATGACCGGGACTTTCACGTTAACGTTCTTGCCCCACGAAGCGATCGCGCGACCTTGTGCGATCATGGAAGGGAAATCGTCGGCGAAGACCTCGAACGACACGGGATGCGTCGTGACCTTCTCGAGAAGGTCGCGAGCAAATGCTTCATAATTCGTAATGCCCGCTTTGCGCATCAGCGTTGGGTTTGTGGTGAAGCCTTTAATGTGTGGCAGCTTCGCCATTTCGAGGATGCCTTTAAGGTCGGCACCGTCGGCGAAAATCTTCACCTTAAGATACTGAATGCGTGTCATGCGCCGCTCCTTATCATCGATTTCTTTCGAGAATGATATCGGCCGCACCGGAAACTGAACGGGCGACATAATCGGCACGTGCGGGTTTGAGTTCGGCCGCATAGTTGAGATCGATGAAAATGGTCTTGCAGCCGGCCGCCACTCCAGCTTCCACGTCACTGGCGCGATCACCAATCATAAAGCTTTCAAAAAGGTTGATGCCGCAGACACGCGCTGCATTGAGCAACATGCCTGGTTTCGGCTTGCGGCAATCGCAGGTATCGCGCTGGCTGTGTGGACAGGTTTCGATGCGATCGATCGGCAGTTCGTCGTAGAGAATCTCGTGCATGCGATCGACAGTTTCCTGCGCGACCAGTCCGTTTCCAATGTCTGGTTGATTGGTGACGACCACCAATAGGTACCCGGCCTCCCGCAATAGCGATAAGGCTTCTTTCACATCCGGATAAAGTCGAAAATCCTCAACTCGGCGCGGCGCGAAGCTGCGACCCTCGCGAAAATCGGGGACTGACAAAACGCCATCTCGGTCAAGAAAGACAGCCTGGCGCATATCAGTTCACCGTCACCATTTTGTCTTTCGGAGCTGAAGAAGCGGATGACTCACCAGGCAATGCCACACGACCGATTGGAAAGCCTCGGACAACGGTGTCACCCACTCAGGCTTCACCTGCGGCACCACTACAACGACATCGCCTTTTTTGGCGGTGTAACCCGTGTCCTTGCCGACAATTCCAAACACCTTTGCTCCCTTCGACTTCGCAAAGTCGATGGCTTTGACAATGTTCGTGGAGACGTTGCGCTCAACGTCACCGCCGCCGACCGACAAGATGAAAATTGCATCATCCGCATTGAGGCGGCTCCCTTCGAGCCAGCCTGCGAAGATCGTCTCCCAGCCTTCGTCATTGGCACGGGCGGTGAGCTCCGACACGTTGTCGACCGGCGAATACGTCTCGATGCCGCATAGCTTTCGGAAATCGTTAACCGCGTGGCTGCAATTGCCGGCGCTGCCACCTACACCAAGCAGGAACAAGCGTCCCCCTGCGTCCCTCAGCGCAGATAGCGCCGTGGCCAGCGCCTCAATTTTGGAGACGTCTATCTGCGCGCAGATCGCTTGTGACTGGGAAAAAAAATCCTTGGCGTGGCCAGACATTGCTCTTCGCCCCCTAACATCGATAACTGCGAGAATCTGCACAAGCTACCGCAGTTCTAGTGGCCTCCGTCGCCGCAAAACGACTTCACACAGGTGACACAATGATCGCCGGAATTATCCAAAAGCATAAAACAGGCGTATGAGTGATCGAACTCCGGCTTTTCTCCCCCTCAAATAAGACCTGCCGCCGGCTCTGGCGCGGAAGTCCAGAGCAGGTAAGCTTATACTGGTTAACTTTCGGTATTGAATTCTACGCGACCAGATTAGCCACGGCCGCAGCGTGAACAGGACATACGATGTACCGTCCTAAAAGCGCTGCCCGTAAAAAGGACCCCAATTTTGCCGCGTGGCTTGCGGGCGCACTACCCAAGTGATCACAACGGGATTTAGACGCGATCGCGCAATTCGCTGATCCCTTCCGCCTGGGCGCAATGCGCGCAGCAGAAGATCGTGTCGTCTTTTTCAACGCCGTGGCCGACAATGTGCGTCCCACAATGGGGACAGGTCGGCGCAACACCTTGGATCGCACACTCGAAGCTATCGAACGTATGCGTCTCGCCATTCATAACGATTTGGAAGGCCTTGTCGTAATCGTTCCCGCAGGTTTCGCAGCGTGCCATGGAAAGCTCCCGTGCCGTTGCAGAGTGCCCTGTCGCTCAACGGCACAATTCTGGCGGACGCGCACAGTTCCTCTCGATACCTAAATAGCCCGCACTTGACGCAACCTTTCCACCGCCATATCCCGCAGTTTATTGCGCTGGATCTTCGTCCCGTTTGCGCTTGGAGTGGTCGGGAATTCATCGACGAACCAGATGCGCGCGGGGACTTTGAACGGCGCCATCAGCGGCGTTAGCCTTGCGATCAAATCCGCTTCGTCGAGCGCGCCGTTTTCCGGCACCACGAAGCCGACGCAGCGCATCTTGCCGTCCATCTCGACGCCCACGACCTGCGCGTCGGCGACGCCCTCGACATGTTTGAGCATGTCTTCGATTTCGATCGGATTGACCAGGAAACCGCCAAGACGGATCGCATCGCCGCTGCGCGCTTCGAACACGAACGTGCCATCATCACGCAGACGGCCGATATCGCTGGTTTTGAAAAAGCCGTCGGATGTTAGGGCGGCGGCAGTCCCCTCTTTGTCGTTCAGATAACAATCAAAATTGCTGGGGCTCCAGATCTCGATCTCGCCGCTTTCGCCGACGGGTGCTAGCGCGCCGGTTTCAAGATTGCGGACGCGCACCTTGCTTCCGGGCACGGGGCGGCCACCAGCTTCGATGCGGCGATCCAGATCGAGGTCTGATGGCTGCGCCGCGAACAAGGCTTGAACTTCGCTTGATCCATAAAGCCCGGTCATCGGAATGCGTCGCTCGTAAGCAAGCTTCGCCATTTCGATGGCGCCCGGCTGGAATGCCGCAAATCCAAATAGCCGCAACGAGGGGAAAGGATTGTACCCTTCCGCGCTCTCGATCAAACGCCGCGCCATTTCATCACTGCCGAAAACGTGAGTGACGCGGTGCCGCCGCATCAATTGCGCAGCTTCGGCCCCATCAAACGTTTCCATGATCACGGCCGAAGCGCCGCCGGCGAACGCGCCCAGCATCGAATCAAGGCCAAACACGCCGCAAAACGGCAAGGCGGCCAGCAGACAAGCATCCTTGGTAAACCCCAGCAAACTCGCAACGGCACCGGCATGCCAGGCCAGCGAACGCTGGCGATGCACGACGAGCTTCGGTCCCCTCGTCGTTCCCGACGTCGTGAACAGGGCAACTGGCGCTTCCGGATCGGAGCGATCGGCAATATCGATCGAGGCCATTTCAAATGCGTCGAAAGCAACGATCGGGCGTTCCAGCAAATAGTCCGGCAGCCCGCGGCGCTTGCCGATGACCGCTACGCCCTCAAGCGCGCGCGCCGCAGAAGCGGCAACACCCTCAAGGATGCCCAGAAACTCGATGGCTTTGAAACCGGGCTGCAACACCAGCATGCGTGCACCTGAGCGATCGAGAATATGCCCAAGCTCAGTCGCCCGAAAACGCGTGTTGACGGCAACAAGCGCCGCGCCGATCCGCGCACACCCAAACAAAAGAGCAAGCCATTCGATGCGGTTCACCATCCAGACCGCAACGCGATCACCCGGTTTGATCCCCTGCTCCACGAGCCACGACGCCGTTTTACGGGACAAGCGATCGAATTCGGCATAGGTCACCGTCCGGCGATCGGCAATCAACGCAATATCGCGCGGCCGTTCGGTCACGTGGCGATCGAGAATCGCTGTCAGCGTCAGGCGCGTTGCCATGGGATTAATGTAGAGTTCATGCGTTAGAACAAACGGTGCATTTCACAAAATGCGCCTACTTCGTCCTATAAGTAAAACACTCGTCTCGGGGAACAAGCCGTCGCTGTGGCTTCAACCATCTTGACCAATATCGGAACATAATAAGACAGAGTAAATGTGAAATGACGGCCATACGACACAGGCCGGCACCGGTAATTGTGGGAAACATTGGAACCAATGACGCAAAGCCTCAAAGCCGATCTCGCGGAACTTAAAAACCGTCTGCTCGAAATCCACGACCTGCATGCTGCGGCATCCGTGCTCGGCTGGGATCAGGCGACCTATATGCCCTCAGGCGGGGCCGCGGCGCGCGGGCGGCAAGGCGCAACGCTCAGCAGGCTGGCGCACGAAAAATCCGTCGATCCGGCACTTGGCAAAATTATCGACCGGCTTGAGTCCGAGAGCGCGGCATCTCCGGCGGACAGCGATGACGCAAGCCTCGTGCGAGTGGCGCGCCGCGACTTCGAAAAAGCGATCAAGGTGCCCCCCGATCATGTCGCACGGGCAAGCGCACTTGCGGCTGCATCCTACGACGCATGGACGCGCGCACGGCCGGCGAACGATTTCGCCGCCATGATTCCATATCTCGAACAGGCCATCGAACTCAGCCGCGAATACGGGTCTTTCTTCGCGCCGTATGACCACATTGCCGACCCGCTGATCGACAGTGCCGATGAAGGCATGACGACAGCGCTGATCAAATGGCTTTTTGCCGATCTCGAACGCGAGCTTGTGCCGATGGCAAAAGCCATAGCCGATCAGCCGGTGGCTGACGATCAATGCCTGCGTGGATTGTTCGGCGAATCCGAGCAAATGAAATTTGGGCTCTCCGTCATCAAACAAATGGGCTACGATTTCGAGCGCGGGCGGATCGACAAGACCCACCATCCGTTCTGCACCAAATTCTCGGTCGGCGACGTTCGCATTACGACGCGGGTCGACGAAACCCACCTTGGCGAAGCATTGTTCTCAACCATCCACGAAACCGGCCACGCCCTTTATGAACAGGGCGTCAGTTCAAGCTTTGAAGGCATGCCGCTCGCCTCTGGCGTATCAGCGGGCGTTCACGAGAGCCAGTCACGTCTATGGGAAAACGTGGTAAGCCGCAGCCGCGGCTTCTGGGAGTATTTCTATCCGGTGCTGCAACAAGCCTTTCCAAATCAGCTGCGCGGTGTTGCGCTTGAGACGTTTTATCGTGCGATCAACAAAGTGGAGCCCTCGCTCATTCGCACCGACGCCGACGAGGTCACTTATAATCTCCACGTCATGATGCGCTTCGACCTGGAACTGGCGATGCTCGAAGGCCATCTCAAAGTCAAAGACCTGCCGGAAGCGTGGCGCGCGGGCATGCAGGCGCGTCTTGGCGTCGTTCCGCCAGACGATAGCAACGGTTGCCTGCAGGACGTGCACTGGTATGGCGGCGGGTTCGGCGGCGGATTCCAGGGTTACACGATCGGCAATATTCTGAGCGCGCAGTTCTATGAAGCAGCCGTCTCGGCGCGTCCTGAAATTCCCGGCGACATGAAAGCCGGACAATTTGCAACGCTGCACAAATGGCTGCGGGAAAACCTCTATCGCCACGGCCGCAAATTCACCCCCAACGAAATCATCGAACGCGCCACGGGCAAACCGATGAGCACGGGCCCTTACCTCACTTATTTGCGAAAGAAATATGGAGAGCTCTACAAACTGTCCGGTCCGTCATCCTGAAGTGCTCGCGCGTTTTACTTCCCCTCTCCCGGCAAGCGGGGAGAGGGCGAAGAGGCTTTGCTTTCAATGAACTTTCCCTCTCCTCCACGCATTAACTGAGGAGGTAGCAGGCATCGCCAGTTCGCAGAGGGCTTTTCCCATGAGCCGATTGCTGCAATTGCTCACGACATTTGGCCTCGCGTTTGCAACCCTGTTTGTTGTCTCGGCCCAGGCGGATGAGTCCGCAATGCGTCGCCATTACAAACGCGTGGTTCACCACCGATGTGTCGGCTGCGTGCGCGACCATCATGTGATCGAAAAAGTCTATCCGCCTGGTCTCTTCATGATCAACGCGGCGCTGTTTGCGCCAGACCCCGCGTGTAGCGCGCGCTGGGTGGCAGGCGATACCATCCGATTCCGATCGGGAGAAAAACACGGGCTCTGCGTCGCTGCTGTTTTGTACAATGCATCGAAGCGCCAGAGCTGCACCGCAAGATGCGCCCATGAATCGTATAACGAACCGGGTGGCTGAACCTGCGTGAACGGCCCGGAAATTGAAAGCCGCGCATAAAGGAACCATCAGCACGGAGCCGCCGAACGCACGGGCATCGTGCGACATGATGGCCCTGGCATTACTGGATCGGACAGGCAGGATCGATGTTATCCACCGTCGCGCCCGCGATGTTTGCTCTCGCTGCCTTCCTTATCCCTTTGATGGCAAAAGGCTTTTTTGCGTATCTCACAGGCGCCAGCCGATTTCTGGCCGTTCATGGGGCGTTCAGGCACGGGCAGGCATTCACAATTATGGCGTTTTGTGGCCAAGTTCCATTTTGTACCAAGTCCTTGGAGCGGTGAGACAATGGGAAAGCGGTTTTCCCTCGCGACGTGGTGTTATGCGGCCGCGCTGATTGCTGGGTTGCCGTTGACTGCGGCAATGGCAGAACCGCTGCGCTCCCCAGAGCAACAAGCACTGGAATGTGCGCTCTCTCCGCCTGCGACCCCACTTAATCCCTGGTTTAATCGAACGTCCGCGCGGATTACGCAGGGGCAATCGATCACAATCGTAGCAATTGGCTCGTCTTCGACGGCAGGCGCCGGCGCAAGCTCTTCGGCGGCGGCCTATCCAAGCCGCCTCGAAGCGCTGCTGAAGGCGAAATATCCATCCATTGCCATCAGAGTGCTCAATCGCGGCGTCAACGGTGAAGAAGCGCCGGAGATGATCACGCGCTTCGATAAGGATGTTATTGCCGAACGCCCCGATCTGATTTTTTGGCAAGTCGGGACCAACGCAGTTCTAAAGCGGCCGACCATCGCGGACCAAGGCGAGATCATTCGCGGCGGCATCGCCCGGCTCAAATCGACGGGTGCTGATATTATTTTGATCGACCCGCAATATGCACCGAAGGTGATCGCACATCCCGAGGCCGAGCAGATGGTCAAACTGATCAGTGCTGAGGCACGCCATGAAGGTGCGGGTGTATTCAAGCGCTTCGATTTAATGCGCGGGTGGTATCAGACGCGGCATTTGCCGTTCAAAAAATTCATATCGCCGGACGGATTGCATATGAATGATTGGAGCTACGATTGCGTTGCGCGTCAGCTTGCCGATGCCATTACATCCGCAGCAGATGGCTTCGCGCGTGGCGCCATGGCAAGCGCGGGAACACCGCGGTAGTTGTTACTTGCTACGACGCAGGCCTGTTGTATCTGCGAAACACTCTCTTAGAAATTGATCAGCATCACGCCCGGCCCGATAAGGGCAATGGACAGAGCCTTTTTCAGCACACTGCCGCGCGATAAATCTTCCTGCCCGAATTGCGGAAAGAACAACGAAATAAGGATGCCGAAGATAAACACGAATAATAGTGTGGTGCTGCCGATTGCCTGAACGAGACTTAGTGGCGCGAACAGCATGGCGTAGCGGGCAGCAAGGCTCCCGCCAAGATTTGCCAGTTCGTTTGTCGCATTGATCGCCAGCACCGGGC
Source organism: Xanthobacteraceae bacterium (assembly GCA_036262895.1). GTDB lineage: Bacteria > Pseudomonadota > Alphaproteobacteria > Rhizobiales > Xanthobacteraceae > AP-16. The sequence continues at coordinate 3,914 of DATAIA010000081.1, read as the reverse complement.
CTGGGTTGCTGCGCAGCATCACCCAAAACTGCCGCCAGTTCGCCGGCACCATGAGCAATGCAACGCCGAATACAGCCTCGCCGGCATACATCCAAAATGTTGTGACCCAAAAATCGTCCGAGAGGGCGTAAATCTTGAAAATCACCGCGCTCATCGCCAGCGATATGGTGCACGCGAGCATCAGCGCAACCAGTCGGAATTTAACTCGTTTGACGCTCTTTGCAGTTTCAATCGAAAGCGGCAGCGTGCCGGTTACGATGAGCAAGCCTCCCGCGATTTGTATCCAGGATAATTGCTCACCTAAGAAAACATATCCGAGCACGTAGGCAAAAAGCGGCGCTGTCTGCCACAACGGAGCAACCACGGAGGCTTCTTCTGTCTGCAGCGCTTCCAAATAAAAATAGAGCGCGCCCATAAAGAAGATGCCGGAAACCGCAATGACCGCCATGCTCAAATACGATAGCGAGAAGACTTCGGGTCGATAGATCCAAATAACCGGTAGTGACAACACGCCAATAATTGCCGTGAACACCAGCATCACGGCGACGTTGCTGTTTTTGAAAAAACGCTCGAGCAGATATTTATCAAGATGCGTCGAGATCGCCCACAGGACGGGCGCGGAAAATGCCAAAAACAGCCAAGACATGGATATGGCGATTACTGAGTGACCGGACGGTGCCGACGCCCGTCCCTGGAAGCTCGCGCTCATACACGGCCCGGGGCCCTCGTTCAACGGGCGCCCCCCTGAAATCTATGCTGGCTATGGCGACCCAGATCAGGCAATGCACTTGTCCTGTTGAAGCTCGTCTGATGAAATCGCGGCAACAACAATGATGAGAAAGCCCCGGGGAGAGGCGTTCATGCTGAGGAAGCGTACCGCGCATATCATGCGCCGTTTGGCTATTGCGCTATCGATTTTGGTGTTGCCGCCCTTTCATTTGGGGCACGCGCAGGAAGACCTCGCCAAGGATTACCCCAAGCGGCCCATTCGGATCATCGTCGGTTTCACGGCCGGCGGCGGCAACGATATCCTCGCCCGCCTGGTCGGACAGCGAATGTTCGAGAATTCCGGGCAGCCTGTGATTGTCGAAAATAAGCCCGGTGCCGGCGCCATTATCGCGACCGACTACGTGGCAAGATCGGCCGCTGACGGCTACACCCTGCTCGTCGGTGCGAGCGGCGCAATCGCCATCAATCCGGCTGTCTACACTAAGCTCTCCTACGCGCCGCTGCGCGACTTCATGCCGGTCTCGCTGATTGCGTCGTTTCCGTTGATCCTGGTCGTGAAGGCGTCGGGACCGATTAATTCGGTCGGCGAATTGATCGCCTATGCCAAAGAAAATCCAAATAAATCCAATTACGCCAGTTCGTCGGCAACCTTTCAGCTTGCGACCGAGCTATTCAAAATGAAAACCGGCATGCCTGCCGAGCACATTGCCTATCGCGGGGTTGGCGATTCGCTCGTGTCGATCATTTCAGGTAATGCCCTGTTCACGATTGCGGATACGGCAACCGCTGCCGGCCAAATCAAAGGCGGGCAGGTTCGCGCGCTTGCGGTGGCTGCGCAAAACCGGCTGCCGGAATTTCCCGATGTGCCGACGCTTGCCGAAGCAGGCGTTGCCGGTGTGGATGCGACGATCTGGACGGGATTTCTGGTTCCGGCCGCAACCCCACCCGCGATTGTGAAGAAATTGCAAGACGAAGTGGCGCGGGTCGTGGCACTTCCTGAAATACGTGAGCGCATGAAGGATTTGGCGGTTATTCCCACGGCGAGCAGCTCCGAAGAATTCGCTCATATCATCGCCGCGGACATTGACCGCTGGACCGCTGTGGCCAAGGCCGGCAACATCAAGATCGAGCCGTAACGAAAACCAGCCTGACCGAGCAGCGAACGCACGACGCGGGATTTGCCTTTGCGTGTCCGCCTGCCCTTCGACCCAGTTGCAAGGCTTGCTGACCGCTATAGAGGTCTCGCCAATTTAAACCGCATTGCGCGAATTCCGGAGCTCGAGCGCCGACCTTTGATCGAGCCGTTTCTGTGCGCGGGCCTCGTTCTCAACGGCCATATCTGCGAACGTCACGGGACCGCAAAATTGAGAAAAAAGTGTCTATTTTCAACGTTATACAATAGCCCGTCGCCAAAGGGCCGGGAAAACGCCGCGACGAATATGATCTCGACAAACGAAAGAGAAGGATTGTAAATCCCCTCTATGTCCGCCCATGCGGGGCTGGGCGTCCGAAGGGGCACATGAAGAGCCCGGAAATGTCCCGGCCTTCATCGCCCGGTTTGATCGGACGAGGGGTGGAGACCTGGGTGATGAGCTACGACAATTATTTCGCGGATGCGCTTGAACGGCTGCGAGACGAGCGCCGCTACCGCGTCTTTGCCGATCTGGAGCGCATCGCCGGCCGCTTTCCTCATGCAGTCTGGCATTCTCCCGAGGGGCCACGCGATATCGTGATCTGGTGCTCCAACGATTATCTCGGCATGGGCCAGCATCCGAAGGTGATTGGAGCGATGGTGGAAACCGCGACCCGTATGGGCGCAGGCGCAGGCGGCACCCGCAATATCTCGGGCACCAATCATCCTCTCGTTGAGCTTGAGCGCGAACTTGCCGGGCTTCACCGCAAAGAAGCCGCTTTGGTCTTCACGTCCGGGTATGTTTCAAACGAAACCGGCATCTCCACCATCGCCAAGTTGATCCCAAACTGCCTGATCCTGTCGGATGCGCTCAATCACAATTCAATGATTGAAGGGGTGCGGCAGTCGGGCGTCGAAAAGAAAATCTGGCGCCATAACGATCTTGCGCACCTCGAAACGCTGTTGCGCGAAGCCGGCCCCAACCGGCCGAAGCTCATTGTGTTTGAAAGCCTCTATTCGATGGATGGCGATGTCGCTCCCATTTCAGCGATTTGCGATCTCGCGGAACGCTATGGCGCGATGACCTATCTCGACGAGGTGCATGCGGTTGGCATGTATGGACCAATGGGCGCCGGGATTGCCGCGCGGGACGGCACCATGAATCGCATCGATGTCGTCGAAGGCACGCTTGCGAAAGCTTTCGGCTGTCTTGGCGGTTATATCGCAGCGAGTGCAAAGCTAATTGATGCCGTGCGCTCCTATGCACCGGGCTTTATTTTCACGACGGCGCTGCCGCCAGCGGTGTGCGCGGCTGCAACCGCTGCGATCCGGCATCTCAAATCATCGCAATGGGAGCGCGAGCGGCATCAGGACCGGGCGGCTCGCGTTAAAGCGGTGCTTGAAGCCGCGGCTCTGCCGGTCATGCAAAATCAGACTCACATCGTCCCAGTGATGGTCGGCGACCCTGAGAAATGCAAAACCGCAAGCGATCTGCTGCTGTCCGATCACGGGATCTATATCCAGCCGATCAATTATCCGACGGTCGCAAAGGGAACCGAGCGCTTACGGATTACGCCAACGCCTTATCATGAGGATGCGTTGATCGATCGGCTCGCCGAAGCGCTTGTTGATGTGTGGGAACGGCTGGAGCTGCCGTTTACCGGCCGCCGGGCGCTGGCTGCTGAATAATTCCCGCTGAGTTTATTTATCGCGCTTTGAAGCCGCCTTCGTGGTGAAGTGCGTGACGTGCGGTTTTGTGCGCGCGACGATGATCGGAATCAGAAGCGACACAAAAACGAAGCGCGCGAGATGATGCACGCCTACAAACGCCGCATCGAGATGGAGCGCGAAGGCAAGCGCCGCCATGGCTTCAAGGCCGCCAGGCGCATAAGCGACGAGGATATCGCCGAAATCAATCGGCAGAAACGCTGCGGCGGCCACCGCAAATAGCCCGATCACGGTGGTTCCGATCGCAAGAACGGTGAGCCCAATCGCCGCAAGGTGCCGCAACAAGCGCAGGTCGGTTCCGACAAATCGCGCGCCGATCATCGAG
>DATAIA010000080.1:0-1651 GCA_036262895.1 Xanthobacteraceae bacterium | reverse complement strand
TGCATTAGGCACATCTCTGAGCGTTCGCCGCGTGGGGGCAGCATCCGGCGATCGCGAGTTCGCAGTACCCGCGCGCGTCTGGCTTCGAGCTCCGCAAAGACTTTTTGCCGGCTGGACTTTGCGAACCTACCGATTTGGTGCCGGCCAGATGCCGGTGGCGTCATCGGCGAAGTCGACCATCGAGGCGGCAAAAGCCGGGGATTTCGTGCACCGTCTTTTCATGCTCACTGCAAGGGGCACTTTCTCATTTCTCAGTTAGTCTCATCGATTTTCGACCAGCTTGTTTGTTCGACGTCCGATCTCAAACTTAGCTGGGCCACGAGTTGTTCGACAACGCTGTCCTGGTCGTTTTTCGTGAATACGATTGCTTCGATTTCCATCCCGTCGCCGGCATCGCACAGGCGGCTTTTTATCGATCGGAACTGCAGTTTGTTGGCGTTCAGCGATTGCAGCAGCGTCGCACGGACGGCTATTTCATGATCGGTTGGGCATTTGAGCTTTATATCGTAGATAAGCTCCTGTTCTGGTGCGACTATAGACCAAGTTTCAATATACGATCCAAGCTTGGGAAGCGTGTAATTGAAGGCGACAATGAAAAGAGCCGCTTCGCCGGCCAGCAGAAGCTGCCCATAGCCAGCAAAGACGCCTACCGCGCCGGTGCTCCAGACAGTCGCAGCCGTGCTCAATCCTTTTATATTGGTGCCGTCGCGGATAATGAGACCGGCCCCAAGGAAGCCTATACCGGTAACGACTTGGGCGCCCATGCGCAGATCGAATTCGAAGCCCATCGCGCTCGGAAGCGATGCATAGGATGCGGCACCAAGGGAAACAAGCGCATGCGTTACGAGATTTGAGTTCCGCTGCTTTAAATGCCTTTCGGCGCCGATCAGCGTTCCAAGCAGCAGGGCAATCACCAGTTTGAGGAGAATTGATTGGCTGGCGTCCATATCGTCGCCTCTATGTTATCCGGTTGAGTGGCGCCTATTTCCGGGACGTCGGCCAGTGACGTCTACTGCAAGAAACCATTTACCCTCGCGCAGAAAGAAACCAGTATCCTCTCGTCTTTCTTACTCTGAATTGCAAGTTGAAGGTTCGATCGGAGAAACCATGATAAACATCCTGCTGAAGTTACGCTTCGTCATGGCGCTTGCATCCATAGGAGTTATTGCCGCCGCGGGTTTGATGTTTTGGGAGGGCCTGCTGACATTATGGCATGCCTTTGCCTATGTGAGAACCGACCCGGACCTTGCCGTTATTGCGGCCGTCATGCGGGCCACGGACAAGCTACTGTTTGCCATCGTCCTTATCATCTTCGGCTGTGCCATCGCGCTTGGCTTTCTCATCGATCTGTCGCCCGAACGACGCGCGGCGCTGCCCGAGTGGATGGTCATCGATAGTGTCGCCGAACTCAAGAATCTCTTCATCCAGATGATTATCCTCTATCTGGTCGTCCATTTCGCCACGCTCGTCGCCGAGACTGACCAGATGTTACAGTGGAACGCGTTGGTCCTCCCGATCTCGATTCTGCTATTGGCCGGCGCAATGCGACTGATCGCCGGTTCGCCTGGACACGGCACTCACGCTGAGGATGCTTCGGTTCAAAAAAAACCACCCGCTTCCACTCCCAGCGCCGATGGTTCCTAAATTCACA
>DATAIA010000079.1:0-8419 GCA_036262895.1 Xanthobacteraceae bacterium | reverse complement strand
CGCGATCGCGATCGCGGCCCAACGATGCGGTCCAGCTTGGGCTTTGCATTCCCGAGGTTGCGACGTCGCTATTCAGTCAAACCATCCCAAAATTTGATCCGCAATGTGCGCTGTTTGCGTGATCGTGCTGATCGCGAACCGTCAGATCCTGTTACCAATACAGTGTCCAGGACCCTCACCCGCGAATGTGGCCGGGACGGGGCGGACATACTTGTTGGAGCATGACCTTATCTGCAAGTCGGATGTTTCCGACTTGCAGCACTTGTATAATGGCGGAAATCGGGAACACCCGAAGTCCGCATAAACCGGCCTCCACTTTTCCGGGTCATGCTCGATCCCTCACGAATGCGCGAAAATATCTTCAGCCGCCCAGCCGGAGAGATCGAGCTTGGCGCGGTCAGGCAGAAAGCGGAAGCAGGCGGCAGCCACCTCATCGCGCCCCTCCCGAACAAGCAGCGCATCGAGTTTTTGTTTGAGCGCATGAAGATGCAGCACATCGGCCGCCGCATAGGCAAGCTGCGCGTCAGTAAGTTCCGGCGCGCCCCAATCTGAAAGCTGCTGCTGTTTGGAAAGATCGATGCCGAGCATGTCGCGCGTAAGATCCTTCAGGCCATGCTTGTCGGTGTAGGTCCGCGTCAAGCGCGAGGCGATCTTGGTGCAATAGACCGGCATCGGCATCACGCCGAAGGTCTTATAGAGCGCGGCAAGGTCAAAGCGCGCGAAATGAAAAATCTTCACGACCGTCTGGTCAGCCAACAGCTTCGTCAGATTCGGCGCTTTGGTCGCTCCAGGCGGAATCTGCACCACATCGGCACTTCCGTCGCCGGGTGAGAGCTGGACCACACACAGCCGATCGCGATGGGGCTCAAGCCCCATCGTCTCGGTATCGATCGCGACGGCGCCTTTGTAGCGGGCGAGATCGGGCAGGTCGCCGCGATGAAAGCGAATCGTCATGTCGGCAACCCCGCTGAAATCAGCTTATGCTTTGATTTCATTTATGAAATCCAATGGAAGGTTCGGGCGAAACCTAGCATTGGGGGGCGCGTCGATCAACAATCCCAGCGTTAGCGCTCGCGCGGCGCAGAGACACCCTCCGGGAACGCAATAGCCGTCGCCGAATCCAGCGGCCCGGCGCTGCCCACGGCAGCCCTTGGTTTGTCTTGCCCCTCGATGAATTGAGCCGGCTCGCGGCCCGACCGGTCGATACGCAGGTCAAATATATCGAAGCGATTGTAATAACCCGTCACGTCGTGGAACTGCTTCGGCTCCACCGAACGGGCGGTATCGATTTCAGCGTAGACAATGCCTTCGCTTTCCGAGAGCGGCTCGCCGACGATATTGCCCGCCGGATCGAGAACCATGGACATACTACGCGGCGAGCGCTCAATAATTTCCAGAATGGATTTATCGCCCTTGGCGAGGATGTCCTTGAACGACTGATCGACAAAGGCGGACGACACGATATTGAACACTTTGGCCTCGAAGGCATGCGCGCCGGCCCGGATCTCGATGGCGCGGCGTAGATCGTAAGCGCCATTTTCCGCCGGCGGCCGCGTCGGCCAGCACGGCGGATAGGTCGAGATATGGACCTGCTCGCCCTCCGCCATCAGCGTGAAGCGCGACAGCGGATTGGTATTCTCGCCACAGATCAGCATGCCGATCCGGCCGATCTCCGTCGGCGTGACGCGCAAACCGCGCGCGTCGCCATTGGCCCAAACGAGCTTTTCGTAAAATGTCGGCACCAGCTTGCGGTGCAAATTGAGGATCGAGCCGTCTGGCCCAATCAGCACATTCGAATTCCACAAGCAGCCGACGCTGGCGTCTGTGCCCTCGGTAAAGCCGAGCGACACATGAATTCCGTGGCGGCGCGCTGCGGCCCGAATACGGCCAATCTCAGGCCCATCAACCCGCAACGCCTGGCTTGCAAACGTCAGGAAAAAATCATGATTGAGAATGGGAGCTCGCAGCGCCACCCAGAGCGGAAAACCCGGCACGTAGCCTTCGGGAAAGGCGACCAGCGAGGCGCCATTATTACGAGCCTCTTCAATCAGGCTCAGCGCTTTATCGACGGTACGCGCGCTATCGAGAAAAACCGGAGCGACGTGGCATGCGGCAGCTTTAAATTTTGGATAATGTGTCGACACGGCGAGGTTCCTGATACAAGGAGAGGGTCAATTCATCATTTTGATGAGCGCAACGCGCTCACTAGAGCGCGATGAAGAAAGATCGAATCATCATCGCGCTCTACCTTTTGCTTGAGCATGATCTTTACCTGCAAGTCGGATGTTTCCGACTTGCAGCGCTCGTATGATGGCGAGAAATCGGGAACACCCGAAGTCCGCATAAACCGGTTTCCACTTTTCCGGATCATGCTCTAGATCTTCGGCTTTTGGGGAGCTCAGCAGGGCACGCCCAGAGGACGTCGAACAGGTTTCGCTGCATCATTGCGAACTCTTCACTCTCGATGGTCATGGCGAAATTCTCGCGCCGCGAAGAGATGACGGCGACCTTGTTGTCGTAGATGTAACTCGTCATCGTGAACACGAAATTTGGCGAAGCAAACCGCACCTCGCGCAAATCTTCCGCGCTCTCCGGCCAGACACTGGCAATGTCCTTCACCGGCGAGCGGACGACGCGAAGGGAAACGCCGGCTTCGATACGGCGGCGCACGAAATCATCCATCCAGGCCCGGCCAGGCACTTCGAAGAGGTCGCGCATCGACAGAATGCCCAATAGCATCTTGTCGCGAACCGTCAGCGTATCGTCGAGTACGTGCTGGATGCCTTCGAGACCCTGGTAATAACGGACGTGGGGCTTGCCGCCGGCGAGATTATGCAGCGAGCGCAACTCAGGCAGCAGCGCGTCGAGCTTGCGGCGCCGCACATCCAACAACTCGATGAGTTGCTCGGGAGGCTCTGCCGCGACCAGCATGGTCTTAGCGCTGGCACCGGCAACCTCCGTTACCAACCCTTGATCAAGCAAGCGCGAAAAGACATCATAAGCATTGGTACGGCTGATGCCGCCTTTCACCGCGATATCGCGCACCGAAGCCTGCCCCAGCTCGAGGGCGGCCAGGTAAAAACGGACTTCTGTCTCCTGCAGACCGATTTGCGTCAGCGTTTGGTCGATGCTCATCGCAGGGCAAGGCGTTTAACGTGCCTAGGTTTTAGGCCACGCATAAACCGTATCATCGGTGGCTACACGTGTCTATCTGTCGAGCATTTTCGACACTTGTTTCGGCGGAGATAATGAACGAAATATGGTATATTTTGCATCTTAATGCTGTCTAGTCATTTCGACTTGACACCATCATATGGGTCCCGGCAAAATCCAATTTGCGTTAAATGGACAACATTCAGTGGCCATCTCGTGAACGAGCTTGTTTTCGCATTAGCTGTAAACGGCTTGGTGTGGGGATTGATCATCGCCCTCATCGCACTGGGCCTTTCAATCATCTTTGGCCTCCTCGACATCATTAATGTCGCACACGGCGACTTTTTCATGTTGGGCACTGTCGGCGGTCTCGTGATTGCGGTCAGCACCGGCTCATTCTGGCTTGCGCTTGCACTGGTCCCGCTGTTCGGGCTCTTGCTCGGGGCCATAATCGAACGGGTGGTGATCCGCCCCACTCTTGGCCAGGCATCGCTGACGATCGTCACCACCTTCGGTTTGTCGATGATCATTCAGGAGGTTGTGCGCGCAACCTACGGGGCCCAGCCGCGCCGCCTGACACCGCCGATCAACGGAACCGTCCATGTGTTCGGCCTCGATTACGACATTTATCGCCTCTGCGCGGCTTTGTTTGCCGCGGCCTGTCTGATTGCATTCTTCCTCTTCCTCAGCCGGACCAAGCTCGGCACCTGGATTCGCGCGGTGCGCCACGATCCCGAGACTGCAACAACGCTGGGCATTCCGGTCACTCAGGTATCTGCCTTCACCTTTGCGCTTGGCACAGCGCTCGCCATGCTCGGCGGCGTTATTGCCGCGCCGATCACCACCGTCGAATTCCGAACAGGCGTCGACGTTCTGCCGTTCTGTTTCATGGCCGTGATTATTGGCGGCCTGGGTAATCTCCAGGGCACTGTGGCAGCCGCTGTCCTGCTGGCTGTCCTTGAAGGACTGGTCTCGAGCTTTACCGAACCCACGATGGCGCGCATCGTCTCGCTTGGCTTCATGAGCGTTGTCTTGCTGGTGAGGCCGCACGGACTTTTTGCCGGGGCCACACGATGACCACCTCCGGCCTGCGCATTCTGTTCTCGGTCGTTCTGCTGCTGGTGCTTGTCGCCGTGCCTTATGTGCTGCCTGCGCTGGGAGCAACTTTCTGGGTTAATATCGTCAGCGAAATCCTGATCTGGTCGCTACTCGCGGCCAGCGTGAACCTGCTGCTCGGCTATGTCGGACTGCTGTCGTTCGGACAGGCGCTCTATTTCGGCTTCGGCATGTACGGGGTGGTGCTCTCGATCAATACGTGGGGGGTCGGCTTCTGGCCCGCGCTCGCCATTGGCGTCATCGCGGCCAGCGCCATGGCGTTCGTCACCGGCATTTTCGCCGTGCGACTGACCTGGCATTATTTTGCCATCATCACGGTGGTATTTTCGCTGATCTTCTATTTCGCTGCCATGAGTACGAAATGGCTCACCGGGGGCGATGACGGCTTGTCCTTCACGCCGCCGCCGGTGCTGTCGATCGGCAGCTTCCGGCTGTCGCTCGCCGATGCCGAGGTCCAGTACTACACAATACTGGTGATCGTTATGGCGTGCTTCGCGCTCAAGTACCTGCTGGTGAATAGCGCGCTCGGTCTCAGGTTCATGGCGGTGCGCGAAAATGACCGGCGCGCGGCCCTCATCGGCATCAATGTCTATTTCACCCGTCTGGCGGCCTTCGTTCTTGCCGGTGCCCTGGCGGGCGTATCCGGCGCTTTGTTCGCCTTCTTTGGCCGATACGCATCTGCCTCATACATGTTTTATCACGTGTCCGGCGAAGCCGTCGTATGGGCCATTGTTGGCGGCACCGGCAGTCTGCTTGGGCCGCTCGCAGGAACGGGCGCGCTGATTGTCTTCCGCGAACTCGTGTCCACTGCGTGGGAGCACTATCTGATTGCTGTCGGCGCGATCACCATTTTAGTCGTGATGTTCATGCCGCGCGGGCTTGCCGGCGGCTGGGACGCGTTGATCCAGCGTGCAGCCACTGGGAAAGCGGGAACATCTGAGACTGCCGGCGTGGCGGAGAAAGCCTGATGTCTGCCGCTGCACCCGCGCTTAGCATTTCCGGCCTCACCAAACGGTTCGACGGTCTGGTCGCCGTGGACGGGCTGTCGATCGATCTTGAAAGCGGCAAGCTCAATGCCGTTATTGGCCCGAACGGCGCCGGCAAAACGACGCTGTTCAATCTGATTACTGGCGAGATTCCAGCTAATGCCGGTCGCATCATGTTTGCCGGCAGGGACATTATCGGCCTCAAACCGCATGACATCGTGCGGCGGGGCATATCGCGCACCTTGCAGATCAAGAGCGTCTTCGGTGGCCTGACCGTCATGGACAATGTGCGCATCGCCGTACTTACGCACGAGCGGATGGCGTCGCCGTTCCGCTCTGCCCGCTCGCTGCGCAGTGCCGCGCGGCGCACCGAAGAATTGATTGCAGAAGTTGGCCTGTCCGAACACAGCCAGGATCTTGCCTCGTCGCTCTCGTACGGCGATGTCGCGCTGCTGGAATTGGCGCTGGCGCTTGCGGCAGAGCCGAAGCTGCTGCTGCTTGACGAACCGGTCTGCGGCATGGGTCCGCAGGAGACCGAGCGGGCCGTCAATATGATCCGGAAGCTGTCGAAGCGGATCGATGTCGTGCTGATCGAGCACGACATGGAAGTCGTCTTCGACATCGCCGACTACATCATGGTGATGGCGCAAGGATCGGTGCTTGCGACCGGCACCGCAAGCGAAATCGCCGCCAACTCGAAAGTGCAAGAAGCCTATCTCGGCACACCGGAGGACGAATAATGTTGAGCGTCACCGGACTGACAGCCCAGATCGGCAAAGTGCCCGTGCTGCGCGGCGTCTCCATGACGGTGAATGCGAACGACACGGTTGCCCTGCTTGGCCGCAACGGCGTTGGCAAGACCTCAACGCTACGCGCTATTCTCGGCCTATTGCGGCGAACCGGCGGCTCCGTCGTTTACGACGGGAAGGAAATCAATAATATTCCGTCCTATAAGCTTGCCGCCATGGGCATCGGCTATGTGCCGCAGGGGCGCGGCATTTTCCCGATTCTCAGCGTGGAAGAAAATCTGCTGCTTGGTTTGAAAGGGCAGCCCGATCCTAATCTGCTTGAGGAAGTCTTCGGCCGGTTTCCGCGACTGAAGGAAAGGCTGCGCCAACCAGCCGGCACGCTCTCAGGCGGCGAACAACAAATGCTCGCGATCGCCCGCTGTTTGTTGATGAAGCCGCGGCTCATCATTCTCGACGAGCCGACCGAGGGCATCATGCCTAAGCTCGTGGCGCAGATCCGCAATGAAATTGGCGACATTGCCAAGCGCGGCATTTCGGTATTGCTGGTCGAGCAAAATCTTAGGACGGCCTTGCGGCTTGCCAAACGCATCTACTTTATGGAGCGCGGCCAGATCGTGCACGAGGATACCGCGGCCGCTGTGCGCGCAGCTCCCGAAGTCATTCACCAATATCTCGGCGTCTCTCTCAATTCGTCCAAAGGAGCAAGCTCATGACGACTGACAGCGCGAAGTCTTCCCGAGCCAACAAGATCACACGGCGCAGCTTCCTGAACACGGCGCTTGCCGGAGGCACGGCCTATGTCGCGCTTGCCCGCGACATGTCTGCCTTCGCACAAGCCGGCGGGCCGATCGTTATCGGCCATCACTGCGAGCTGACAGGCGGTTTCGCGTCGTGGGGCTATTGGCACAACAAATGCGCGCTCGCCGCGACCAAGGCGATCAATGAAACCGGCGGCATTGCCGGACGCAAGCTTGAGCTTGTGACCGAGGACACCGAATCCAACCCCGCCACCGGCGTGCGCAAGCTGCGCTCACTGATCCAGCGCAACGGCGCCTCATTTGTTACCGGCTCGGTCCATTCCGGCATCATGCTGGCTTCAATTCCAGTCGCGACCGAACTCAAAACCGTCTATTTCTCGACCGGCGAGGCCACCGAAGCGACCGGCGAAAAAGGCACGCGCTATTGCTTCCGCACCGGCACCGACACCTATGCTCTGGCTGCCGCCGGCGCGCCCTGGGCTTACGAGAATCTTGGCAAGCGCTGGACCATCATCTCGCCCGACTACGCCTGGGGCCACAGCCAGTACAAAGAGCATAAGGCGATCATCGAAAAGCTCGGCGGCAAGGTCAACGATCCGATCTTTGTGCCGCTCGATGCCAAGGATCTGGTGCCTTATCTCGCCAAAATCCCGCAGGATACGGAAGTTCTGTTCTCGGTGTTCTTCGGCGCGCTGTCGGTTGCCTTCTACACCCAGGCCAAATCGATGGGCGTGGAGAAGACCATGAAGATGTATTCGGTCGCCGGCACCATCGAGGCGATCGCGCCGGCCGATCTCAACGGCGCAGCCGAAGGCGTCTATATCGTCGAGAACTTCCCGCGCATGGTGAAGTACAAGGATGACGACTTCCACCGTCAGTTCGTCAAACTGATCGATACCGACGAGGTCAACGGCCGCGAAACCGGCTCCGACCGCATCAATGCCAAGAGCCATTCCTGGCAGAGCTATGAAAATCTTTTCGTGCTGAAGGCCGCCATTGAGAAGTCCGGCTGGAAGACGAAGAAGGACGATCAGGGCGTCATCGAGGCGCTCGAAGGCCTTGAGATTGCAAACTCCATCGGCTCGCCGCAAGGCACCAAGACGCTGCGCAAGGAAGACCACAGCGGCCTGATCGACTGCTACATCAGCCGCATCGAGAACAACGAACTCCATGTGAAAAAGAAGGTCACCAAAGAAGAACTCGCGGCCAATCTGCCACCCCGGTTCGATTTTTCGAAACAGGCGCTCTGACGAACATAAAATCTGCTGCCGTAGTGCGGGGCCGTGAATTGGCGGAAGCCATTCCGGCCCCGCTTTTTATTTCGGCTCCATTTATGGGCTTAAGTGACCCATGCTCACGCTGTGAGCGCCCCGCAATGTTGTCGCGATGACAGCAAATCACAGTCGTACAGGCAATAGACGATTTCGAGCGCTTGGCTCGCCGAATAATGCCGACTGTGTCTTAGCCGTCCGGGGCGCGATCCGGGTTGCGGAGGTCCAGCTTTTTGATCCCCGTCGGCAGTGTTCCTCCCGAGCTTCCCTTTTGCGTAAGCACAGGTTTCGGCCGACAGTATTGCTGTGCAGCCTATAACAGCTGACAAGCTATTGGCTAATAGGGTCATTTTTGAAAGTAATGGTGCCCAGGAGAGGACTCGAAC
>DATAIA010000078.1:0-8124 GCA_036262895.1 Xanthobacteraceae bacterium | reverse complement strand
AATCCTTCAGACCATCCGGGAAATGGAACGTTTCCTTTTCCGGTATGCCCTCAATGCCGTGCAATAATTCCTTCGGACAGGACCATCGGATTTCCACGCCGCCATAAAGATAGGCTTTCGATCGCGCCATCTTGAAAATGCGCTGAGGTTTGAAATGCGCATTCTTGCCGAAGATTTGATGATCAGGACGGAATCTCACTTTCGTCCCGCGGCGGTTCGGCGCGCGCCCGAGCGTTTCCAATTTTCCCTTGGGATGGCCGCGTTCAAATATCTGACGATAGAGCGTTTGCCCGCGCGCGACCTCGACTTCCAAGTATTCGGATAGTGCATTGACCACCGACACGCCGACGCCGTGCAATCCGCCGGATGTTTCGTAAACTTCCGAGTCGAACTTTCCGCCCGCATGCAAAGTGCACATGATGACTTCAAGGGCGGACTTTTTCGGGAACTTCGGATGTGGATCGACGGGAATGCCGCGGCCGTTATCGCTGACCGTCAGGATGCCGTCGGCTTCCATTTCGACATCGATCCAGGTTGCGTGGCCGGCAATCGCCTCGTCCATCGCGTTATCAATCACCTCAGCGAAAAGATGATGCAACGCTTTCTCATCGGTCCCGCCAATATACATGCCGGGCCGGCGCCGAACGGGCTCAAGCCCCTCCAGCACCTCGATGTGCTTTGCCGTGTAGCCGGTCTCGCCCGGGCTGCCCCCGGCTCGCTTCGCAGGGGCTTTGCCTGACGCACGGGAATCCGACGCGAACAGGTCTTTTGCAGGTTTTTTCGGGGTTTTGGCCATGGATTACGAACCGAGCTGAAACGAATCACTTTGCGCGACTATGCCACGCAATGGTGGTGTGTGGCGGCGAGAATGTGGTGAAGCAGAGACCGGTTCATTCGGCAATAGGGGGAGGCTCGAGGCTGGCCGGGTAGGGGATTAAACTATCAAGGCGCTTTAGCCCCTTATCCCGGGCTCGCTTTCGCTGCGCGCCCGTTCTCTTGGCTCAGTTCTTCCCTCTCCCCGTTTCACGGGGGAGGGAAAAGAGGTGGGCGTCTTGCAGGCTCAGTTCAGATCAACCCTTCAACTGTTTATTGCACTCGCTGTAATAGCCGCCGCCTTTCTGAATCCACTTCAACCCGCCATTCCTGTTGCTTGCTTTATTGGCGTTATATTGGTCGGCGCATGTGTGCATACGCGCTCGCCCCGCCGGCTCACTCGAATATTTCCGGTCGATGGATTTGGGAAAGACTGCGTTGCCTGGCGCTGCCGAAGCGGCCGGTGAACTTCTGGTCGGCCGTTGTGTCGAAGCGTTCGGCGAGGTTGGACCTGTGGTTGGCGTGGTGCTCGCCTGGTCGCCGCACTCGGTTCTGCGGAATTCATTCCAAGATTTGCCGCTGAGTGTTCCCGCGGATTTCGCTGCTTGGTATTTGGTGCTGCATTCCTTTGTTGTAAGGGCGTATGCCGGCGCCGCCAGCATCATCGCCCCTGAATATGCGGCCAGACAAATCACAACAGTGCGTATGGTCATGGGGAGCCTCGTTGATGACGAAGAGTGAAGTTAGGCTATGAGCAGATTGGTCCATCGATTTAAAACGAACCCCATCCAGCGATGGTTCCCCTTGTCCGTTGACGAAAATTAGATCGCGTGCCTTGCAACTGCCCCACAGACAGCGGAGTCTTTCTTGGGAAGGTGCATAGGAGGCGCTCATGGGACTTATAGATATTCTCAATGGCATGCAGCACGGCCCGCGCGGGCAGCCGTCAGGTAAAGGGGCGGGATCCGGCGGCATGTCGCCCATCACCATGGCTATTCTCGGCCTGCTCGCATACAAGGCGGTCAAGAGTTACACGGGCAATCAGGATGCAAGTTCTCCCGGGTCGCAGCGAACATCAGCGCCGGCAGACTCGCGTTCGCGTGGCGCGAGCACTGGCGGGCTTGGTGATCTGCTAGGCGGACTAGGCGGTTTGCTCGCAGGTGGCGCGGCCGGCTCGGTATTGAGCGGCGGCCTCAATGATTTGCTCAAACAGTTTCAGCAAAGCGGGCAGGGTGATATTGCAAAATCATGGGTCGGCACAGGTGAAAACCGGGAGATAGCACCGGACGATCTGGCAAAAGCGCTTGGAGCGGACAAGATCAACACGCTGACGGCGCAAACGGGAATGTCGCGCGAAGAACTGCTCGATGGTCTCAGCCAGTACCTTCCGGATGCTGTTGATCAACTGACCCCGCGCGGTCGCGTGCCCACGGAGCAGGAAGCATCACGCATGCTCTGACCAACGAATGGGTTCATCATGGACATTCTGTGGATCATCATCATTGGCTTCCTTGCGGGCATCATCGCCCGGTTGCTCGCGCCCGGTCCAAATAATCCGACCGGTTTCATTCTGACAACCGTGCTTGGTATTGCCGGTGCGTTTGTCTCTACTTTCGTCGGTCAGGCCATCGGATGGTATCGGCCAGACCAAGGGGCCGGCTTGATCGCTGCCGTGATTGGCGCACTCGTTGTGCTTTTCATTTGGCATCGTCTGGTTTTGAATCACACCATTTCCGATCCGGGCATGGGGCCACCCCGCTGATCATTTCAAGCGCAGGCTCAATGCAGGCCTGCCTCAATCGGGAGGCAGGCTTGTCTTTTGGTTCTTGTGCTGCCGATGTCTTGACGAAAATGTATGAAGACTGTCCAAGCAAATTCAGAATTGGATCGAACTTGGTACCGATGCCGCGGGGGAGAACTGTCGATGAATGACGAATTTGCATCGGGGTATGCGCCCGCGATGAGTCGCAGGGATCTGCTCAGCCTAATCGGCGCCGCGGCCGGCAGCTCGGCGATGTATCAGGCGATGATTAGCCTCGGTTATGCCGCCGAAAGCCATTACAGCGGTGCGATCAAACTTGAGGGAAATCCCACCGCTACCTCGGTCTTGATTCTTGGGGCAGGGCTTGCCGGAATGGTCGCGGCGTTGGAGTTGCGTAAAGCCGGCTACAAGGTGCAGGTGCTCGAATATCAGGACAGGGCGGGTGGGCGCTCCTGGACCTTGCGCGGCGGCGACAGCTACATTGAACTCGGCGGGTTCAAACAAATCTGCGAATTCGACAAAGGGCTCTACATCAATCCAGGCCCCTGGCGCATTCCCTATCATCACCGCGCTTTGCTTGATTACTGCAAGCGTCTCAACGTTGCGCTTGAGCCGTTTATCCAGATCAACTTCAATTCATATCTGCACAGCAATTCCGCATTTGACGGAAAGCCGCAGCGCTACCGCCATGTGATGTCCGACTTTTACGGTCACATCTCCGAGTTGCTCGCCAAGGCGACCAATCAAGGCAAGCTCGATGACGCTGTAACCAAAGAGGACAAGGAAATTCTGCTCGAAGCCCTCAAGTTTTGGGGCTCGCTCGATAAGGATTACGCGTATAAGGAAGGTCTGATCGCCAGTTATTTCGGCCGCGGGTTCGATAAGGAGCCCGGCGGCGGGCTTGATGGTGCACCGGTTCCGTCAAAACCGCTCGCGCGCGACGACCTGCTGCGTTCGGGTCTTTGGCGGCGATTGAAAAACGGCCTGCTCTATGAATTCCAACACACGATGTTTCAGCCTGTCGGCGGCATGGATTCGATTGCCAACGCGTTCCAGCGCGAGATCGGGAGTCTCATTCGCTTCAATACGCGGGTGACGGAAATCAAACAGTCCGAAAAATCGGTGACGGTCACCTATGAAGACCTCAGTCAAGGCGGCACGCTCTCGCAAGTCACCGCCGATTGGTGCCTTTGCACGATCCCGCTTTCAGTCTTGAGCCAAATCAAAATGAATGTCGGTTCCGCGATGCAAGCCGCGATCGATGCGGTGCCTTACGCTCCGGCCGTCAAAGTGGGGCTGCAGTTTAAGCGTCGTTTCTGGGAGGAAGATGACGCGATTTATGGCGGCGTGACTTACACCGACTTGCCGGTTCGTCAGATTTCCTATCCGAGCACGGACTTTCATAAGTCCGGCAAGGGCGTGATGCTCGGAGCCTACACGTTCGGCACCGCTGCGGTTGAGTTCACCGCCATGAGGCCTGAGGATCGCGTCAAAGCAACCGTCGGTTACGGTGCGCAGATCCATCCGCAATATAAAGAGGAATTTGAAAACGGGATTGCAGTCGCCTGGCACCGGGTGCCTTGGACGCTCGGCTGCTACGGGATGTGGACTGTCGATACCCGTAAGCAGCATTACAAAGGGCTATGCGAGATCGACGGCCGCATCGCGCTTGCCGGCGAACATGCTTCCTATTTGCCGGCCTGGCAGGAAGGAGCGATCCTGTCGTCACTCGATGCCATTTCTCGATTGCACAAGCGCGTCGTTGGCGGATGAGGGCGAACTGATGATCAGAAACAATCCTTTTCACGTCATTCTGCGCATGGTGGCAATCGGGTTTGCCGCGAGCGGTCCTGGTTCCATGGCGGCGGCAGATTCTGCGGGACCAATCCCGCCGTCTGCTCGCTTTCCTCAGCAGGGCGGTCAGGCGCTTTACGAGGCGATTTGCCAGGGCTGCCATATGCCCGATGCGGAAGGGGCTAAAGGAGCCGGGGCCTATCCGGCGCTGACGGCGAATAAGAAACTCGAGGAGGGGGGATATCCCGTCCATCTTGTGGTGTATGGGCAGAAGGCGATGCCTGCTTTTGGCGGTTTTCTCAGCGACGAGCAGGTGGCCGATGTCGTGAATTATATCCGCACTCATTTCAGCAATAATTACGACACGCCGGTCAAACCGGACGACGTGAAGGCAATCCGCCAGCCCGACTATAATTATGTGAAGCTTGATTGAGGGCCGGAGGGGTTTAGCGCCTTCTTATCCCTCCCTTTAGGGGAGGGTGGCTGGTCGTGGATCAGCCGGGTGGTGTTACGCTTCTGGGATATTGGTGGGACGCGCTCTTTATCTGGTCCTCTGCCTCCGTCTAGGTTACATCTCGTTTTCAGAGCTGGGCTCGCGCGGAGCCTGCGTGCTGGCGGGGATCATTAAGCGCATGTCGGGTGGTATTTTGCGTCATGTCGCTTGATGATTTTGTCCAGCCGGTCATTGCCTTCGTCCGCGAGCATGAAATTTGGGCCGCTCCCATTGTTTGCGTTCTCGCTTTTGGGGAGTCGCTGGCCTTCATCTCGCTCCTGCTTCCCGCCACCGTGGCCTTGGTCGGCATCGGAGCGTTGATCGGGGCGAGCGGGATTGATTTCGTCCCGATTTGGATTGCCGGATCAATCGGCGCGGCGTTTGGCGACTGGCTGTCCTATTGGTTCGGGGCGAAGTTTAAGACGTCGGTTGCCGGCATGTGGCCGCTCTCGCGATATCCCGATCTCATTCCGCTGGGGGAGAAATTCGTGCTTCGCTGGGGAGTGTTTGCGGTCTTTATTGGCCGCTTCTTTGGCCCAGCGCGGGCGGCAGTCCCCCTCGTTGCCGGCATTTTTGGAATGCCGAAGCTTCCTTTTCAGGGGGCGAATTTCACATCTGCCTTCGTTTGGGCCGGAGCGCTGCTCGCCCCCGGTACATTGGGAATGAAGTTTCTGATGTGATTCTTTCCTCTCCCATTGGGAGAAGGGCTGGTGTGCCAATTCCGCAGCAACGAAACCCATCTCGTGTGCAGGTAATTCTGGGCAGACGCGATGGTGCGTTTCAAATTGAGCGATCAAAAATTTTCAAACAATCGTTCCAGCTGTAACTGCCTGCTAAGAAAGTTTGAGTATTGCAGTCGCTTCGATCCCAATGGAGCGAGTGTAACATGAGTTTTCTGACACGACGTCGTTTTCTCGCCGGCAGTGCCGGTGCTGCTGGTGCCACCGTACTTGCCGGAGGCGCGGCCGTTCATCTCGTCCAGGCATCGGCACCGATGTCGGGCAAGCAGGCGCCCGGTTTCTATCGCCAGAAGATCGGCGACTTTGAGATGACGATCGTCACCGACGGATCGCGAACCTTTCCCATGCCGGACGGGTTCGTGAAAAATGTCAGCAAGGACAAGGCAATTGCTGCCGCCGAAGCGGCCTATATGCCCATGGGGCAGATCACGGTTCCATTCAATCCGGTTGTCATCAATACGGGATCGAAGCTCGTGCTGATCGACGCCGGCAACGGCGCGAATGCCGGCACGGCCGGCAAGCTGATGCCCAATTTGGCCGCCGCAGGGATCGACCCGAAGGCGATCGACATCGTCGTCATTTCCCACATGCATCCCGACCATATCAACGGGATCAAGACTCCGGAGGGCGCGCTCGCCTTCCCGAATGCCGAGATCAAAGTTCCGGCAGTCGATTGGGCGTATTGGATGGATGACGCCAAAATGGCCAAAGCGCCTGAGGGCATGACGAAAAACTACTTCAATGCGGCCCGAAAGGTCTTCTCGGATATTGCCGGCAAAGTCACCAAATACGAGTGGAGCAAGGAAGTCGCCCCAGGCATTACCGCAATCAATGCCAATGGGCATACACCAGGCCACACCGCGTTTGCGGTGGTTTCGGGATCATCCAAGATCCTCGTTCAGTCCGATGTCAGCAACATTCCGGATCTGTTCCTGCGTAATCCGGATTGGCACGTGATGTTCGACTCTGACCCGGTGCAGGCTGCGAAGATGCGCCACAAGATCTACGACATGGCGGCAGCCGAAAAGATGCTGGTCACGGGCTTCCACTTCCCGTTCCCGGCGGTCGGCCACGTCGAGAAGGACGGCTCGCGTTATCGGTTGGTTCCAATCACCTGGAACGGGGCAATCTAAGCCGACGCCCATATGCTTAACGAAAAGGCCGTCCGATGGGCGGCCTTTTTTCTATGTCGGATGTGGTGGATGCTGGTAGCGCACCACGTTCGGGACGTGGGGGTCGCAGGTTCGAGTCCGGCCACTCCGACCAATCACTTAGCCGAACTTAGTGGTGGTCGATCGCTTTCGTGGTTTTGTCAATTTTTAGTTGACATTTGTCAACTAGAAGTTTACACACCAGATTCATTTGAACGATAAAAGATACTTCGATGATTAGGAGCTTCAAACACAAAGGACTGAAGGAGTTGTTCGAAGTTGGCGGAACACGTTTGATCAACAAAGAGATGCATGCCCGCTGTTTAAGGCGGCTCGATCTCCTAAACCAAGCCTCCAAGCCGGAGGAAATGAACGTTCCTGGTTTTAACTTCCACGCCCTCAAGGGCGACTCGCGTTACACGGTCCACGTTAACGGGCCATGGTGCGTCACCTTCGAATTCCAAGATGGAAACGCCGAAAATGTCGATTTTGAACAATATCACTGAAAGATAAAACGAACCGACAACGAGGCGAATATAGAGGTTCAAATGCATATGTCTCGAATGCCTACTCACCCGGGGGCGATTCTGCGGGAGGATGTGCTCCCGGCCCTCAATCGGAGTGTTGCAGCGGCGGCGCGGGACTTGCGAGTTTCGCGCCAGTTACTGCATCGCATTCTCTCGGAGCAGGGGCCGATCACGCCTGAAATGGCTCTGCGGGTTGGCAAGTTTGCAGGCAATGGTCCTGATGTTTGGCTGCGCATGCAGCAGGCATATGACCTCTGGCATGCGGAAAAGCGCATGCATAAGGAGATCGACAAGATACCTGCCCCGCCATCTGCGGCTTGACCCCGCTCACACCCAGCGCTATAGCCGCCCGTCATGATGCAGATCGCGACCATATTCTCGTTCCGCCGCCGCCGTAGCACCTATGCGGCCTGGGCGTGCGATCGCATTTGATTATTCGCCCCGTGCCGTTGGATGGGTTCCGCGGCACCGGTCTTTGGCTTCTTGATCTTCCCGCGACATCCAGCCTCCGGCACTCCCGCTAAACCGGAGCCTCACCATGTACGTTCACCCCGCTTTTAAAATCGATCGGGCCACCGCACTTGCCTTTGCGGAGGCGCGCGGCTTTGGTTTGGTTATCGCCTGCGACAACGGTTTGCCGGTCGCCTCATCAGTGCCGTTCGATTTCGTGGTTGATGAAGCGGCGGGCAAAACCCGCGTGGAGTTTCACTTCGCGCGCGGTAATGCGCTTGCGGAACTGGCGGCCCGGGGTGGACGGTGGCTCATCGCGGTTGGCGGACATGATGCCTATGTGTCGCCCGATTGGTACGCGAGTTCCGATCAGGTGCCGACCTGGCTCTATCAG
>DATAIA010000077.1:0-3242 GCA_036262895.1 Xanthobacteraceae bacterium | reverse complement strand
AGGCACCGCCGGCCGTGCACGAGCCATGTACGACTGCAATTTGTGCGATTCCCGCGCCGGAGAGAGTGGCCTGGTTGTAGAAGATCCGCCCGAAATGCTCCCGATCCGGGAAGACCTCGGACTGGAGCGGCAGAAACGCGCCCCCCGAATCCACCAGATAGATGCAGGGCAGGCGATTCTCCTCCGCGATCTCCTGCGCCCGCAAGTGCTTCTTCACCGTCATCGGATAATAGGTGCCGCCCTTGATGGTGGAGTCGTTGCAGACCACCATGCATTCGCGGCCTTCGATCCGACCAATCCCGGTGATGAGCCCCGCCCCGTGGATCGCATCCTCGTACATGCCGCCGGCGGCAAGCGGCGACATCTCAAGGAACGGAGAGCCCGGATCGATCAGATGCATGACCCGCTCACGGGGCAGCAGTTTGCCGCGCGCCTGATGACGCTCCCGCGCTTTGGGCGGCCCGCCCTGTGCCGCCTCATTGCGCCGCTGCATGAGGTCATCAACCAACGCCCGCATCTGCGCGGCATTGGCCTGAAACTCCTGCGCCTTTGTATCGATCAGGGAAGCAATTTGCGCCACTCGACCCTCCAGAATCCCATTGGGTTGACTATGGCGTGCTCAAGTGCGGAAGGAAACCACTCGCCGGGATTGCTACAGCGCGAATGCCGTAAGAATCTCGCTCTATCCTTTTGTTTAAGCGCGATTTTTTCGGAAAACCGGTTCCCACCTTTCCGGATATGCAATGGCAAAAAAACGGCCCTGGTGATGCGTAAAGTCATCACCAGGGCCAATGTCCGGGCCAGAGGGGGGCACACCTTGACCCGAAACGATACGCAACGCTCAACACGCGCCCGTACTTATGTCAGCCAATCTGGCATTCCCTGCTTAAGGCAAAGTAACCAAGCCGGGTTCCGAACCGCCATTGCAGCCGGGAGCCAATGACCGTGACATGCTTATCACCACAGGAATCCGGCGGAGGTCAGGTCAAGACCGAGCAGCAATGTGAAGCTGTAAGAGAAATAAAAAAGCGCTCTCAATTGAGCGCGCCGAATACTCGCAAGGCAAGAAATATCGACGGGCAGTATAGCGAAGCGTTATTCACCCCATCGGCGTGACGACGACTGGAGACGAAGCAGTCATTCCGCGTGTCAGACCATTCCGCTAAACTTCCTCTTCAGGAATAATCCAGGGTTCCTTTGCCGCCGCGTCTTTCCATTCTTTCCAGGCGGAAAGCGCCCTCACCGCATCCATGTAAGCCCGCGCAGGCGCACTCACATCAATTTGATAGACTTCAAACCGCGAGACCACCGGGGCATACATTGCGTCTGCCGCACTGAATGGACCGAACAGAAACGGGCCGCCCATTCCGAAACGCGCACGGCAATCAACCCACAATGCGTCGATACGTTTCGCGTTGGCGACAACCTCCGCCGGCATTGGAACAGCCTTTGGCGTGCGCCGCACATTCATCGGGCAGTGCTTGCGCAACGGCGCGAACCCCGCGTGCATTTCGGCGGCAATGGTGCGCGCATGGGCGCGTGCCTTGAGATCCGACGGCCAAAGCGCCATCTCCGGGAATTTGTCCGCGAGGTATTCAAAAATAGCGAGCGTTTCCCAGACCCGCACATCGCCATCGATAAGGACCGGCACAAGACCGGCTGGTGAATATTTCCGAATAGCGGCGTGGGTCTCACTCTGATCGAGAGGAATCAGATGCTCCTCAAAAGAAATACCGGCGCCTTTCATCGCCAACCAGGCTCGAAACGACCACGAAGAATAGTTCTTGTTTCCAATCACAAGTTTTAGCGCCATGGTTGCCCCATTCGATAAGAAAAAGAACTGCGCTGCTCAAACGTGGCTGCGCTTCAAAACCAACAGACATGCCCGGACTCTAAAACTCGACGTGTGCCAGCACCCAAGGCTCTTCGATTGATGCCGTTTTCCATTCCTTCCAGGCGGTAAGTGCGCGCATTGCGTCCATGTACGCGCGTGCGGGCGCACTCACATCGATCGCATAACTTTCAAAGCGAGAAATCACGGGGGCATACATTGCATCTGCCGCCGTAAATCGGCCAAACAGATACGGCCCATCGTTTCCAAAACGCGCGCGGCAATCCGTCCATAACGCATCGATACGCTTTACGTTAGCGACAACATCCGCCGGCATTGTCGGACGTGGGTTAGGCGTGCGCCGCACATTGAGCGGACAATGTTTACGCAGCGGAGCGAAGCCCGAATGCATCTCGGCCGCAACTGTCCGAGCATGAGCGCGAGCTTTAATGTCAGAAGGCCAGAGTGCCGCCGCCGGGAATTTGTCGGCCAAATATTCAAGAATTGCGAGCGTCTCCCAGACCCGCACGTCCCCATCGATGAGAATGGGGACCTGCCCCGCCGGTGAATGTTTCAAAAGGGTTGATTTGAATTCGCTCTCATAAAGCGGAACAAGTTCCTCTTCGAAAGCAATCCCTGCAACTTTCATCGCGATCCAAGGCCGCAATGACCACGACGAATAGTTCTTATTCCCAATAATAAGCTTGAGCGTCACTGGAGCCCTGCTCGATTCTCATTCCATAAGACTCGCAAACCTTCAATGAGGAATGGCTTGCCGCCAAGCAAATAATGCTGATGGAAAACATCAACCTGGCAAATGAACGCTAAGAGCGTCTTTAGCTTTTCGTTGATTTAGCCGGTTCAACGGGAGCACCGGCACGTTTCCATGCTCCGAATCCCCCGGCAATGTGAGCCACCGGTTTAAGGCCCATCCGTTGCGCGGTTTGCGTTGCAAGTGCGGAACGCAATCCACCCGCACAAAAGAAAACAAAACGCTTGTCTTCGGCAAATTGCGGTTTGTGATAGGGGCTTTGCGGATCGATCCAGAACTCAAGCATCCCGCGCGGACAGTGAAATGCGCCGGGAACGCGTCCCTCGCGATCGAGTTCACGGACATCGCGGATATCCACAAACACAACGTCATCACGACCGTGCAATGCCCGAGCCTCCTCGGCACTCAGAGTCTCGATTTCCCGGTCGGCTGCATCAACCAAAGCGCGATATCCGGTCGTGATGGCTTGGGGCATATTCTAATCTCCAACGAAGCACTTAGTGAAAGAACAGCACGATGATGATCATTCGCGAGCCTGTCCTCGCATCCGCAGGTTGGCTGACAAATGTAATCGGCTTCTGGTGCGATCCTACCACGATTCACGGCCAAGTCGTGCTGACGTATTTTGCACACTCGAAA
>DATAIA010000076.1:0-3836 GCA_036262895.1 Xanthobacteraceae bacterium | reverse complement strand
CGGTAGCTCGCTCCCAGGTCGTTGCCCTGACGGTTCAGCGTGCTCGGATCATGGATCTGTAAAAAGAATTCCAGCAGCTTTCGATAGCTTATGGTCCGCGGATCATAGGCGATTTCAATGGCTTCCGCGTGATTACCGTGGTTGCGATAGGTCGCGTTTGGCACCTCGCCGCCGGTGTAGCCCACCCTGGTTGAAATCGCGCCGGGATACCGGGCGTAGCAGATCCTGCACACCCCAGAAGCGACCACCAGCAAGGACTGCTCGTTCCGTCGGAACCGTCATGGTTGTCCCCCTTCGGTTCACTGCCGGCTGTTCCGGAAGCTCTATCAATGATAGCATAATGAGGCCGAACATTGCAGAAGTGCAAATATCCACGAACGTCTGCTTAAGCGATTTCTCGCTAATCTGCGTTGCTCCTTACACCCCTTTAGGAGCGGACCAGCGCGCCGCTGTTGCGGCGATCCGCCCTTGGACGAATCCAGTTGGCAGCGTGCGCCCCTGAAGTGGACCCCGGAGCAGGGACCAGGGATCGGCGAAGTTAAGGTATGATCGCGCCTGCCTTTGTCCTTCAAATCAAGCAGCTTCCTGCTGCTGCGTTTGCGTCTGCTGTGGGTATGTGGGCAACGCGTTTGCGTTGTCCAAGCGAAGCGGCATATCCACAGTCCTCGCTGCCTCGATCCTGTCCGTGCCAGCGCGCCATGCCGCCATGGGAAACTGATTGTTCATCGCCTGATGCGGGCGGTGATGATTGTAAAAGTTCATCCATAATCCGATGCCGTTTCGCGCTTCGCGCCCGTCAGCATAGGCTTTCAGATGGTCGAGTAGCGCGGGGGAATCGCGCCCCCGCGCCCTCCGAGAACCGGACGTGAGCCTCTCGACTCATCCGGCTCCTATCGCCCAACCGGAGCCCTGATGAGCCAATGGGCGAACAAGTCTGGCTGGCGGGATTTAACCCCGCGCAACCAGTCCCATGCACGCTTTGTGTGCCCTCGGAGTCGTTTGTATTTCCGCTGCGCCCAACGCACGATGAACGAATCCAAAGTGCGAAGCGCACCGCGAAGCGCGGAACGGTGAAAACGTCCGTAGTATCGGACCCAGCCAAGAAGTACCGGACGGGCCCATTGGGCAATTTTCTCCAAGGCAAGATCGCCGCGATGATGCAACTTCCAGCGACGCACGGTTTCGCGGATCGCCTTGGCCGCCTTGTCGCTTATTGCAGGAGAAAAACTGACGAACAGTCTGCCAGTGCGATTCATCGACTGCCGAGGCCGAAAAGTGAACCCCAGAAAATCGAAGCGCTGTTCTGATTGATTGTCCGGCCGGTTTGCATCCTTGCAGTAGACGATCTTCGTCTTTTGCGGGTGCAATTCTAACCTGCACGCCGTAAGTCGCGCTTCCAGCGCTTGTCGCAGAGACGACGCTTGCGCCTCGCTGCGACAGTGACAGATGATGTCATCAGCATAGCGCTCGAACGGAATGTCGGAATGGTTTTCCTTCATCCATCGATCGAACGCATAGTGCAGGAAAAGATTCGCCAGGAGCGGGCTAACTACGGCCCCCTGCGGGGTCCCCTTCTCCCGGCTGACCAACGTACCATCCGGCATGCTCACGGGCGCTTTCAGCCATCTTTCGATGTACAGCAGCACCCATGCGCAGTCGGTATGGCGTCGCACCGCGCGCATCAACAGCTCCCAATCGATATTGTCGAAGAAGCCTTTGATGTCGATATCGAGCACCCAGTTGTAACGCCAGCATCGCTGCCGCGACACGGACAGCGCATCGTGCGCCGACCGTCCGGGACGATACCCGTAGGAGTCCTCGTGGAACACTGGTTCCAGCAAAGGCTCTAGATATCGCTTCACCACCATCTGTGCGATTCTGTCAGAAACCGTCGGAATACCCAGCGGCCTCGTTCCACCATCGCCTTTCGGGATGTCCACTCGTCGGACCGGCGGCGGCATATAGCTGCCCGACGACATCCGATTCCAAAGCCGATAGAGATTATTTTTCAAATCCTTCTCGAACTCCGCGATCGTTTGTTCGTCCACACCCGCCGCCCCGCGGTTTTCCTTCACTCGCTTGTACGCCATCCACACTTCGCGCTTGGAAATGCAAAATGGTTTTGCTTTATCCATGTGGGTCCTCCCCTTTCGGGTTGCCCACGAGACAAAGCCGGACGACGCCGCTCCTTCGGTCCAGTCCCGTTACAGGACCTTCATCCCTACCACGAGCAGCTCCGCCCCTGTGTCCCGCATCAGTACTCTCACCCTTGCGGAGTCCATCCGCTTGAGCTTCTCCCTTTGCATCGGGACGACAGGTTCCTGAGTTCCTTACCAAAGCCTGGATCAAGGTCACGCCGCCTTCATGCCGGACGCCAGTTGAGTAGTAAACAGGTTCCCCTCAACCATTATTCGCGGGACAGAAGTCCGGGTCCCGGTTTCGACGTCATTTGATACGTTTCGACACGTCATCAGCGGTTTACTTTCGTTCGTCTCCTTGAACCTCACCTGACGGAGTCCTGCTCCGCCTTTTCCATCGACGTTCACCACAGTGGCTCTTAACCAATGCAGCTCGTGGCGGTTTGAAGCCTGCTCCTGCAAGCCGACTTCGAGGGACCTTCCCTCATCTCCGGTAAAGCATCGCCACCGTTCAGATTTTAAACAGTGACGTTCACAGCACACCACTTCCTCGTATTTGATTGAGCGCCACAACCGTTCGATGAAAATATTGTCCATGAAACGACCGCGTCCGTCCATCGAAATCGCGATGCCTGCGGCCTCGAGCCTACCGGTGAAGACGGCGCTGGTGAACTGCGCGCCCTGATCGGTGTTGAATATTTTTGGCGTGCCGTGCCGCGCCAGCGCTTCGTCGAGCGCCGCGATGCAAAAGCCCGTATCCATCGTGTTCGACAAGCGCCACGCCAGAACCGCCCGGCTGGCCCAGTCGATAATCGCCACCAGATACAGAAAGCCAAGCGCCATCGGAATATAGGTGATGTCGCTGGCCCAGACATGATTGGGCTCGGTGATGCTCACGCCGCGCAGCAGATAGGGATAGATCTTGTGGCCGGGCGCGGCTTTGCTGGTGCCGGGGCGCGGAACCAGCGCCTCGATCCCCATCACGCGCATCAGCCTTTGCACGCGCTTGCGGTTGATGCCGTGGCCTGCCTGGTTGAGTTCGAACACCATTCGCCGCGAGCCGTAAAATGGCCACTTCAGATGCAATTCGTCGATCCGCCGCATCAAGGCCAGATCGCCGGCGCCGGTGACCGGCCCGCGGCGAAAGACGCCCGAACGCGCCAGATTCAGCAGCGCACATTGCCGGCGAACCGACAAACTCTCGCCTGGCCGCTCGACCATCGCCCTGCGCTCGGGGACACTCATCGCCCGGGCCTCCTGGCCAAGAAATCCCTTTCAACCGTCAACTGGCCAATCTTGGTATAAAGCTTCGCCGTCTCGCGCTCATGCTCCTCCTCACCATCCCCCAAGGCGCTCGCGCCGCGCGCGAAAAGGCTCGTCACGTTGTCGAGAACCTGCTTCTTCCAGCCATAAATCTGGTTCGGGTGCACGCCGTGCCGCTTCGCCAGCTCCGGCACCGTCGCTACCTCGCGCAGTGCCTCCAGGGCAACTTTGGCCTTGAATGCGGCATCAAACTTCTTGCGTGATTTGGTCATATCCGTACTCCATCGGTTGAGATAGAGCAGGACGCCTTCACACCTTAACGTTTGGTCCTATTTCCGGGGTCCACTTCAGTCCGCCGCTCCTAAGTGACGCTGAGCAGCGGATTGTCCCACCTGAACCACCTGACTAACAGAGGCGATAGCCGCACCTTGGCTG
>DATAIA010000075.1:0-1576 GCA_036262895.1 Xanthobacteraceae bacterium | reverse complement strand
CGCGCCGTGGGCGTGATTCGATCTTGCTCAAACTGATGTCCCGCAGGGCGAACACGCTGAGTGCTTTGAACAGGGCGCCCGGTACATTCTTTACGCTGAAAGCGATTGAGGTCTTGTTGGCGCGGGGCGATGGGCGGGCGGTTCGGCGAATCAGGAAAAATCGGGTGAAGTTGCGCTTATCGTCCTCTATTCCCGCCGCCAGGATCCGGCCGCCATATTGCCGGGCAGCCAGCCGGCTCGCGATCCCGCCGGCCTCGCCGGCGTTTGTCTCGATCACGTGCTTGACACTTCCAGCAGTGTCATAAAAAGGAACCGCGCGGATCGCTGAATGCTTACGAAAAAAGTCGCGGCACTGATCGAGGGCCACAGGATGTGAATAGACTTCGCGGATGCCGCTCATCCTGGTGCCCGGCAGGGCGATCAGGTTATGCACGATGCGGAGCTTGAATTCGCGCTCTATTGAAAGTTTGTGAGTCAGCAGCAGATCGAGGTGCTCGGCGACCGAGCCAGCCAACGAGTTTTCGATCGGAATCACAGCCGCATCGGCAGACCCTTTTTGCACCCGCGCAAATACTTCAGACGATCGTGCGCAGGCCAGAACTACGCATCCCGGAAGCATTCGTTGCGCAGCTTCGTGACTGAAGGATCCGAGTTCGCCCTGAATGGCTATGCGCATGTGGGAGGGCATTCTACTAGATGGAAGGGCTAGAGCAATCACTGCCAGCAAGCATCAAACCAGGTCCTTGTCCAGGCTGAATGCGTCAATGCCGTTTGGATAGTAGCGAGGAATGATTTTTCGGACGGCGTAGCCGTGCCGCTTATAAAACGCGAGCGCAGCGACATTGTCGACCGCGGTCTCAAGCGTCACGGCGTGGCATTTAAGCGCCTTGAGGCGATCTTCCGCCGTCTGCAGCAGGCTTGAGCCGAGGCCTGAACGTCGCGCCTGGGGAACGACGTCAATCGTAATGATGTGTCCTGATCCGTTTAAGGTCTGCGCGACGATGAACCCTAAAATGGGAGATGGTTCAGCCGCATGCCCATGGTCCTGTTCGGCGACCAGAGTGAAGGCGGCACGACGGCGGATATAGAACCCAAGCTCCCGGCGGGAATAAGAAACTCCTGCGGCAAAGCACTGTTGATCGATTCGCCAGACGTGCTCGAAGTCGGCATCCTGAAAATCCCGCAGGGAGAACTTCATTCAGTTGATTGTAAAGGCGGATGAAACAACCCACTCTGGGAACCGCGGAGATCCTCGCCAGAAAAATTTGGCGGGCCGCTTGCCCGAATAGCACCCCAAGTCGTAGTATGCGCATCAGAGGGTTTGTGGTTCGCCTGCTACTCATTGACGCGTCAACCGCGGCAGTGCTCTTGCTTCTCTGGTATTTCTATTTCCTTCGCTATAATCGCCGCCGAGGCGCAATCGCTCTCCGTCATGTCGAGGCTGCGTGTTCCAGCGAGGGCCAGATTATGGAAAGCCATTGGTATGGCATGTGCCGTTTGCAGGCCCGGTTGGGGTTCTCACCTCACTGGTTCGAAAATGCCCGGGTTACGGTTCGCCTGCGCCCTCGCCCGGTAC
>DATAIA010000074.1:0-2382 GCA_036262895.1 Xanthobacteraceae bacterium | reverse complement strand
GGTTGGCGTCATACCCCGCGATCACCAACAGACGCTGAATTCCGGCAAGCCGTGCCTGTTCGTCGGTATAGCCCGCCTCTTCCGCAAGATTCGCGATGAGACCTTTCTCGCTTTCCGACGGTTTGATTGCCATAAACCGCACCAGCCGCTGAGCGCTGCGCGGACAGCTTCTGGCCGCGGCGATCACGAAGTTTCCATCTGCGATGCAGAGGTCCGCATGCCCGCCTTGCGGCAAGGGTGCTGCGCCATAAACCGCAAGTGCGCGAGTGTGAATGTAGGTCGTGTCCGCTTCGAGCGCGCCTTGCAGGATCAAATTGCATTGCCCGGGCTCAATGCGAAACCAGCCGCGGGTTGCCACAGCGTCCTTATTTTCAAGGCCGATGGCAATATCAAGCACATAGCTCGTTCGGTTGCAGAGATGAAAGTCTGCGAGCGCCCGCTGCGATATGAGCGCTGACATAACGAACGCGAGGAGAGCGAACACAACAGGCCGGACCACCATCGGGTGTCCTCCGCGAGCGCAGGTCCTATTTCGTCACTTCTGCTTCGTCAGTGCTAGCTTATCGGAGTCGATGCGTCCTCGTACAAATCTCGCATCAGCGATGGATCAGGGTTCCCGCACCGTAGTCGGTGAGAAGTTCAAGCAATACGGCATGTGGCACTTTGCCGTCCATGATGACGACACCCTCGACACCATGATCAAGCGCATAGATGCAGGTTTCGACTTTCGGGATCATGCCGCCGGAAATGGTGCCGTCGGCAATCAGCCTGCGCGCGTCGTCAACCGATAGTTCCTTGATCAGCGATTTCGATTTGTCGAGCACGCCCGGTACGTCGGTCAGCAACAAAAGGCGTTTGGCCTTCAAAGCACCGGCAATGGCGCCCGCGAACGTATCGGCATTGACGTTGAAGGTGCCGCCGCCGGCCGAAGTTGCAACCGGCGCCAGCACCGGGATCAACTCGCGGCCGAGGATTTGTTCAAGCACCGCGCTATTCACCGTTTCCGGCTCGCCGACAAAACCGAGGTCGACGACTTTTTCGATATTCGAATCCGGATCGACCACGCTGCGGCTCACCTTTCGGGCAAGCACCATGTTGCCGTCCTTGCCGCAGAGGCCGACGGCCTTGCCGCCGGCCGAATTGATGTAGCCGACGATCTGTTTGTTGATTGAACCGGCAAGCACCATCTCGACGATCTCGACGGTTGCCGCATCGGTAATCCGCAAGCCCGCGGCAAATTCCGATTTGATGCCGAGTCGCGTCAGCATCGACTGGATCTGCGGACCGCCACCATGCACGACCACAGGATTGATCGCGGCCTGTTCCAGCAGCACGATATCTTGCGCAAAGCTGCGGGCGAGGTCTTCTTCACCCATGGCGTGGCCGCCATACTTCACGACGACAATCTCTTCGTCATAGCGCTGCATATGCGGCAGCGCTTCGGAGAGGATGCGGGCCTTGTCCTGGGGGGAGACGTCCATCGTCGTGCTCGTCTGTTTTAAGAGTATGCGGTCGTTTTACCGGGCGCGGCGGTCCGGCGAAAGGGGCCAAGTGCTAAAGCGAAGTTCTAAAACGAAGTTCTAAAACGGCCCAGTGCTAAAGAACTGACAGGCATTACCTTAACGGCGCTCGGCAAGAAGCCGTGCAATTGTACCCCGCAGTTCGGGTATGCCGGCCCCGGAATGGGAGGAGGTCGCTAGGATTTCGGGAAACGCCGCGGGGCGTTTTTTGAGTACCGCCACTGTTGCCGCCACACATTCATCGAGCGCGGCCTGGCTCACCTGATCCGCTTTCGTCAGCACGAGCTGATAGCTCACGGCCGCTTCATCGAGCGAATCGAACACCGGCTCATCGGTAGTTTTGAGCCCATGGCGCGCATCGATCAGGACGTAAACGCGGGCGAGATTGGTTCGCCCCCCGAGATAGGCATGAATGAGCGCGGTCCAGGCCTTGACCTTCGCCTTTGGCGCCGAGGCGAATCCGTAGCCCGGCATGTCGACGAGTGAGAGGCCCTTATCGGCCTTGAAAAAGATCAGTTCCTGCGTGCGCCCGGGCGTGTGCGAGGTGCGGGCCAGAGCCTTACGCCCGGTCAATGCATTGATGAGGCTTGATTTGCCGACATTCGATCGTCCCGCGAAGGCGATCTCCTGGCCCTTCATGGGCGGCAATGTGGTGAGCGAACTCGCAGCCCAGGCAAATTGCCAGTCGCCTGCAAATAGCAGGCGTCCGGCTTCGATCTCATTGCGAGTGAACCCGCTTGTCACGCGCCGGCCGGATTCAAGTCCCGTCTTTCGATCTGACGAAGACGGATTTGACGTTGTCCCATAGCTCGATCTTAGCGCCGTTCTTTCGCATGATGACGCTCTGCTGCAACACTGACAG
>DATAIA010000073.1:0-5529 GCA_036262895.1 Xanthobacteraceae bacterium | reverse complement strand
TGGGCCTCGATTACGCGCTGCGCCGGCGCGGACCGCTCACCATGGCGCCCTCGCAGCTTGGCCTCTTCACGCGCTCCGATCCTTCGCGCGAGCGCGCCAACATTCAGTATCACCTGCAGCCGCTGTCGCTCGATAAGTTCGGCGAACCGCTCCACCCGTTTCCGGCCTTCACCGCGAGTGTGTGCAATGTCCAGCCGACAAGTCGGGGGTTTGTGCGCGTGTCTTCCGCCGATCCGTCGGCGCAACCGATCATTCAGCCGAATTATCTGTCAACCGATGAGGATCGCCGCGTTGCCGCCGACTCGATCCGTTTGACGCGCCGCATCGTGTCCGCGCCCGCGATGCAGCCCTACCATCCGCAGGAATATTTGCCGGGGCCTCAGGTTTCGAATGAGGATGAAGCCGGTCTCGTCAACGCGGCCGGCGACATCGGCACCACCATTTTCCATCCGGTCGGGACCGCCAAAATGGGGCTTGAGAGCGATCCCCTGGCCGTGGTCGACGAACGCTTGCGGGTCTTCGGCATTGGGGGCTTAAGGGTTGTCGATGCCTCCGTCATGCCGACCATCACGTCGGGCAACACCAATTCCCCGACCATGATGATTGCCGAAAAGGCCGCGGGCATGATTCTCGCCGATCAGGGCCATTGAGGTGGTGCTCCGAGGCGGACCCGATTCGTTCTCACAGGCTGAGAGCAGATTGTTAAAAGTTTCGGCTATAGATTTGGGCTAAGGGTAGGGGATTACAGTATGAATTTGGTCGAGCGCGCCATCGCCATGGCCGATCGCGTTTTTAAGCGCGTCAAGGGGATCATCGTTCAGCCGCGCGCCGAATGGCAGATCATCGACGGCGAAGCGAGCGCTCCCGTTGATCTTTATAGAGGCTATATCGCGATCCTCGCCGCCGTTCCCGCGATCTGCGATTTCATCGGGGAATGCATCAGCGGTCCTTCGGTTTTGAACGCGCTCAAATCGGGCGTCGTGCGATATGTTCTCGCACTCCTGATCATTTATGCGATCGCGTGGATCATCGACATGCTCGCGCCGACCTTCGGCGGCCGCAAGGATTTCCCGAGCGCGCTCAAACTTGCAGTCTACAGCTACACGCCGTGGTGGGTTGCCGGCATTTTCCTGCTGCTGCCGGGCCTGCGGTTTCTTAATCTTC
This sequence comes from Xanthobacteraceae bacterium, assembly GCA_036262895.1. Taxonomy (GTDB): domain Bacteria; phylum Pseudomonadota; class Alphaproteobacteria; order Rhizobiales; family Xanthobacteraceae; genus AP-16. Next base: position 4,365 of record DATAIA010000073.1, on the reverse strand, counting down.
TCGGCCTTTATGGGGTTTATGTGTTCTGGCTGGGGCTTCCTGTCTTGATGCAATGCAAGCCCGAAAAAACGCTCGACTATCTGTCATCGGTTGTTGGCGGCGCGATCGTCGTCATGCTGGTTCTCGGCTTTGTGCTGGCAACGGTAGGACTGCCGATCCTGCTCTGAACTGTGCGCGGGATTACGGCGCTGCCAGAACCTGACGACACGCCGCGGGCAGATCCGCAAGCGTCACCGGTGGCCGCGGCTTGCGCGGTTCCGGGGATGGTTTCGGATGCAACACCGAATCCTTGAACCACCAGCTCAGTTCTGACGCCGCACAGCCGTCACCTGACCGCGTCGGCTCCTGCCCGCGGCAATCGGGATTGTCAGCCGGACAATGCATGCGAACATGGAAGTGAAAGTCGTGGCCCCACCAGGGGCGCACCTTGCTCAGCCAAGCACGATCTGATCCGGCCTCCCGGCACAATGCTTTCTTGATCGCCGCATTGACGAAGATGCGCTCGACGCCCGGATCTTCCGCGGCGGTTTTAATCACGAGCCCGTGCTGCTTTGTCCAGACCGCCGGATCGACATCCCTGCGATCGGCGGCAACCACGTTGGTTGCGGACATTGTTTCGCGTTCCTCGCGGCTGAGTTCACGATTGGGCATCGGCGTCAGCCAGATGTCGGCATCGAGCCCGATCTGATGGCTGGCATGGCCGGTCAGCGTCGGTCCACCTCGCGGCTGGCCAAGGTCGCCGACCAGCAAGCCGGACCAACCGGCTGTTTTCGGCACCTTGCTGGTCAGCCGTTCAAGAAATTCGAGCAGCTTCGGATGGCCCCAGTTGCGATTGCGCGACAGCCGCATCACCTGCCAGGTTTTGCCGTTGATCGGCAGCGCCACTGCGCCGGAAAGGCATCCGCGCACATAGGTGCCGATCGAACGCGCGGCAAGCGGCGCGGGCTCGGTCTTGCGGGCAAATAATTCTTTGGCGGGCGTGTGCGGATCTTCCGGACGCGCCAGCGGCGGCAGCGGCTTCGGATCAAGCGTTCCCTTGTCTTGCGCTGATGCCGCTGTTGCAATCAGCGTCAGCGCGGCGAGTGCAATGATGTGCGATCGGCTCATGGGATTTTGCCCTGATATCCCCGTCTCGGTTGCAGTGGTTTTTATCAAATTAGAATGGCGACAGATGTTCAAGCGCCAATTCGTGTTTGCCAAAGTGAGTTGCGACAATTTCCAGGGCAGTCGTCCCGGCCAAGCGCTTCCCGAAGTCGGATGTTTCCGACTTTGGGCATCATAATTTGGCGCAGCCTGCGTAAACTCGGCTGCGCAGCGCGCGAGCCGGGATCCATAACCACTCAAATCAATTGATATGCGAGTTCATCAAAACTCGCGCAGGGATGATGGATCCCGGCTCGCGCTCACTCTGTTCGCTTGGCCGGGATGACCGCTCTGGAAGCGGAACTTAAACAAAATACTTCTTCAAATTCCCGCGAATGCGCTCGATAATCGGTGCTGACGTATCAGGCAACGCAAAAGTCTGGCCGGTGACCTGCTCATAGACATCGATATATCTTGCTGATGCCTGCATGATGATTTCAGGCGGCAATTCCGGGATCGGATCTTTGTAGGGATCACAGCGCGCGACCACCTCGCGGCGAATGAAATCCTTATCGAGCGTGTCCGGCGCTTCGTTTCTCTCAAAGCGCTGCTGATAGGTTTCTTTCAGCCAATACCGGCTGCTGTCGGGAGTGTGCACTTCGTCGGCCAGCACGATGCGACCGGTTTCGTCAAAGCCGAACTCATATTTGGTGTCGACCAGGATGAGCCCGCGCGTTGCCGCAAGCTCGCGCCCCTTTGCAAACAGGGCCAGCGCCACTTTCGACACATCGTGCCATTGCTGTTCGGTCAGCAATCTTTGGGCGACGATGTCCTCAGCGCTGAGCGGTGCGTCGTGCGCGCCCTGGTCCGCCTTGGTCGTCGGCGTGATGATGGTCGAGGGCAGTTTCTCATTGTCGCGCAGGCCATCTTTAAACTGATGGCCGTACATCGTCCGCGCACCTTTTTTATACATCTGCAGGATCGAGGTGGAGGTCGTGCCGGCGAGATAGTCGCGCACCACGATTTCCACCGGCATCATCCGCAGGTGTTTGCACACAAGCACGTTCGGATCGGGGTATTCGATGACATGATTGGGGCAGATTTCTTTTGTCGCATCGAACCAGAAGCGGGCGATCTGAGTGAGAACCTGTCCCTTCAGGGGAATGACGGCGAGGTTCACGTCAAACGCGCTGACGCGGTCGGAGGCAATGAGGATGCGGCGGCCGTCCGCCAAGTCGTAGTTGTCGCGCACCTTGCCGCGGTAATGGCCCGGAAGTTCGGGGAGAAATGCTTCCGAGAGCGTGTAATTGCGATAGGGCGCGAGTTGTGAGGCGGTGATCATTTCATTCCGACAGTTTGTAAGCGCGCTTGAGGGCGATAGCGAAATCACACATCCACTTTAAGCGCGGCAATGAAGGCCTCCTGCGGAATGTCGACTTTGCCGAACTGGCGCATCCGCTTTTTGCCTTCCTTCTGCTTGTCGAGCAGCTTGCGTTTGCGCGTGGCATCGCCGCCGTAGCATTTCGCGGTGACGTCCTTGCGTAGCGCGCGCACCGTTTCGCGCGCGATAATCTTCGCGCCGATCGCGGCTTGAATGGGAACCTGGAACATGTGCGGCGGAATCAGTTCTTTCAGCTTTTCGCACATGGCGCGGCCGCGGCCCTCGGCGCGCGTTTTGTGCACCAGCATCGACAGCGCATCGACCGGTTCGGCATTGACGAGGATCGACATCTTGACGAGATCCGCAAGTCGATAGTCAGTCAGGTTATAGTCGAAGGATGCGTATCCCTTTGATATCGATTTCAGCCGATCGTAAAAATCAAACACCACTTCATTGAGCGGCAAGTCGTAAACGACCATCGCGCGGCTGCCGACGTAATTGAGGTCGATCTGCACGCCGCGCCGATCCTGGCAAAGTTTGAGCACGCTGCCGAGATATTCGTCGGGTGTCAGCACCGTTGCGCGAATCCAGGGCTCGTAAATTTCTTCGATCTTGACCACATCCGGCATGTCCACCGGATTGTGGATCTCGATCTCCTCGCCGTTCGTGAGTTTCATCTTGTAGATCACCGACGGAGCGGTCGCGATCAGATTGAGATTAAACTCGCGCTCCAGCCGCTCCTGAATGATCTCCAAGTGCAACAGGCCGAGGAAGCCGCAGCGGAAACCGAAGCCAAGGGCCGCCGACGTTTCCATTTCAAACGTGAAGCTTGCATCGTTAAGCCGCAACCGCCCCATCGCGGCGCGCAATGTTTCGAAATCCGCGGCATCGACCGGGAACAGTCCGCAGAACACGACCGGAATGGCCGGCCGGAACCCCGGCAGCGCCTCGGCAACCGGCTTGCGATCATCGGTGATGGTATCGCCGACACGCGTGTCGGCCACGTCCTTGATCGAGGCGGTGAGAAACCCGATCTCGCCCGGCCCCAATACTTCGACATCCTGCATTTTTGGCGTGAACACGCCGATGCGATCGACATCGTAGGAGGCATCGGTTCCCATCATGCGGATGCGCTGATTTTTTTTCAGCGTGCCGTCAACAATGCGCACCAGCACGACCACGCCGAGATAGGCGTCGTACCAGCTATCGACCAGCAACGCCTTGAGCGTCGCCTCGCGATCGCCCTTCGGCGGCGGCAACCGCGTCACGATCGCTTCAAGCACGTCGGCGATGTTGAGCCCCGTCTTTGCCGAGATCTCGACCGCGTTCGAGGCATCGAGCCCGATCACGTCTTCGATCTGCTGTTTGACTTTGGCGGGCTCTGCGGCCGGGAGATCGACCTTGTTAAGAACCGGGACGATCTCATGATTGTTGTCGATCGCCTGATAGACATTGGCGAGCGTCTGCGCTTCGACGCCCTGGCTTGCATCGACCACCAGCAGCGCGCCTTCGCAGGCCGCGAGCGACCGCGAGACTTCGTAGGCGAAGTCGACATGGCCCGGCGTGTCCATCAGGTTGAAGATGTAGTCCTTGCCGTCTTTGGCGCGGTATTGCAGGCGGACGGTCTGCGCCTTGATGGTGATGCCGCGCTCGCGCTCGATATCCATGGAATCGAGCACCTGTTCCTTGCCCGCCATTTCGCGATCGGAAAGCCCCCCCGTCATCTGGATCAGGCGGTCGGCCAGCGTCGACTTGCCATGGTCGATATGGGCGACAATGGAGAAGTTGCGGATGTTCGGAATGGGAACGGTCGTCATGGGGCGCGGGATAGCATTCACACCCCCGTGCGGCAACCACATTGCTTTGTTTTAAGGGCCTTTCTTCACGCCAAGCTGATTCCA
>DATAIA010000072.1:0-1500 GCA_036262895.1 Xanthobacteraceae bacterium | reverse complement strand
TGGGGCGGTTGAGGCCCCGGTGCGATTTGATTCAGGTCTGCGCCCCGGTCTCGCGTTTATGACATTGCACTTCCCCGATCAGGTGGCGACTAACGAATTGACCATCGATGCCGTGGACCCGAAGTCTGGCACCTCGGAGTTCAAGGCAACGGCTGTGCGCATTGAGAGAGTTGGTAAAACAGAGCCGGTCACGGTTTAGGAATTAAGACCGCATTCAACGCCAATGTGAATCATGGACTTGCATTTCACTGGAGCCACACCCACGGCGGAAGAAATCGCGGCAGTTGACGGCGTGGCCGTTGCTGCTGCCGGTTCGAAACGCGCTTACCTGCTGCCGGTTCTCCGCGCCATTCAGGGCCGTGTCGGCTGGGTCAGCCCGGGTGCATTGAATTACGCCAGCCGGAAGCTGGACGTCCCTCCGGCTGAAGCTTTCGGCGTGGCGGATTTCTACGCTCTTCTTTCTACTCGCCCTCAGCCCGCGGCTGTGGCTCATGTCTGCGATGACATCGCCTGCAAGGTCAAGGGTGCAGACCGGCTCTGTGCCGAGATGGAGACAATGCACGGTCCCGAAGGATCGGGCCTGGATCGAAATACCACCTGGCATCGCAGTCCCTGTCTGGGCCTTTGCGAACGCGCGCCGGCTGCCCTCGTGCTGGTTGCCGGAGAACGGCACTACGAGCAAGCGTTGGCTCCCGCAACCGCCGAGCAGATTACGTCCGCGTTGCAGGGCGACGGGGCTCCTTCGACGGCATCGAGCGCTTCCATTCCGCAGATGGGCCAGCCCGGATTGACTTTGCTCCGCCGCGTAGGACAAATCAACCCGGAGCGCCTCGACGAATATATCGCTTCCGGCGGTTTTATGGCTCTGCGTCGCGCCTTCGAAATGGGGCCTGCCTGGGTCGTTCGCGAGGTGATCGAGTCGAAGCTGGTGGGGCGCGGCGGGGCCGCTTTCCCCTGCGGCCAGAAATGGCAATCGATTCTCAGCACCACCTTGCCGCGATATCTGATCTGCAACGCGGACGAATCGGAGCCAGGCACTTTCAAAGACCGTGTGCTGATGGAAGGCGATCCATTCGCGTTGATCGAATCCATGATCATCGCCGGTTTTGCCACCGGATGCGAGCAGGGTTACCTATACATTCGAGGCGAGTATCCGCTGGCCCGGCGCCGCCTGGAACATGCGATCCGCGAGTGCCGCGCGCAGTCTCTTCTGGGTAGCAATATTCTGGGCGCTGGAGTGCGCTTCGACGTCGAGCTGCGGATTGGGGCCGGGGCCTACATCTGCGGCGAAGAAACTGCCCTCATGAACTCCATCGAAGGTAAGCGGGGAGAGCCGCGCAACAAGCCTCCGTTTCCCACTCAGGTCGGTTTGTTCGGCAGACCCACTATTATCCAAAATGTGGAGACGTTGTTGAATGTTCTGCCCATCATCACGCGGGGCGGAAAGTCCTTCGCTGCGACGGGCACCGAGCGTTCCACCGGAACCAAACTGTTTTGCCT
>DATAIA010000071.1:0-2516 GCA_036262895.1 Xanthobacteraceae bacterium | reverse complement strand
CGCCGCACCTCTTTCTCATCTTTGCCAATGCGGCGGCCTAGTTCGCTTTTACTGATTTCAGCTTCCTGAAAGGCTTCGAGCACAGCGAGCTTTGCCGCAACGTCGGGTGCCGGCGCGATCATCACAACACCCTTGCGCGCTCGTGCGCGTGGAAGCGGCATGCTCCGTTCGGGATATGTCAGTAGCGCAAGACCAAGCGCCTCTTCCGCCATTGCCCGCGCATCGGTCTCGTCATCGCCCTGGGTGATTGCTTCCGGAACATCGGGAAAACTAACTACGACGCCGCGCTTGTCGCCAGGCTCGAAAATCGCACCATACATAAAGGATCGCATTTTCAACCCTCCGATCCTGCCCTAGTCGAAACCCAACACTAATCGAGACCCAAGACTTTTCGAATTTTCCGGGCGGTTTTAGGATCGATTTCCCGCGACGGCAGAGTGGTCACGCGATTGCCGATCCACACCATTGCGTGCCCACCTTTTCCACGCCGGTACTCAACACGAAAAGCAACCCCAAGAGCTTTCGCCTCGTCGCGCAACTCGGCAATGAAGCGGTCCCGCTTTTCCATATGCTCCTGTGCCGACTTCCTAATCAGCGCTTAGGATCTTCGGACAAAAATGTCCGAATGTCAACCCAGATAACCCGCATCATTATAGCGGTAGACTCCGCCCTCGCCGCACTCGGGAATGACGGCAAAAATTCGAAAATTAAAGAGAACGTCTCAGCCCGACAGTGCTCAAATATCCCGACCGTCAACTTTCTCGGTCAATGATTTGATCAAATCCGGAACCTTCTGCAGGCGCGGGTTCACGGCAAGCGCGCGGCGGAATGCTTCGAGCGCCCGCTTCTCATCGCCAACCTCTTGAAGCATTGTGCCAAGACCTGTGAGCGCACCGAAGTGGCGCGGTTCGCGGGCGAGAACCTGCCGGATATCGGCGATCGAACGCCCGTAATCCTTCTTGAGGAAATAGACCGTCGCGCGCCGGTTCCAACCCTCCGCATAATCCGGATTGACCGTAATCACGGCATCAAGCAGCCGGATGGCGAGGTCATAATCCTTGGAATCCATCGCAGTCTTGGCGCGCGTCATCAACAGGTCGGTCGTGTCGCTACCTGAAGCAAGCCAAAGGGCCCAGATCCGCCCCTCGACGGCTTTGGCGGACTCCTCGTCGGGCGCCGCCTTAAGCGCTTCAAACAAAAAATCGATATTGTAGCTGCGGGATACACGGGGCAGCTTGGCCGGTGCATCCGGAGGCGTAATCGAACTCTCAGGCCGCACACCCGGATCACCCGCTTCGGCAAAAGCAGTGCCTGCCGCGACGGAACATGCCATCGCGGCGATAAGGCCCAGGCGAAGCGGACTGAGCTGTGGGGCTCGGAATCGAATAGCCATCGCGCTCAGTTTAGAGCGCGGCTAACAGGCTGCAATATGTCAGGGCGTAAAAGTCGCAGTCGCGGCGACAGGCTTAGCCGATCAACCTTGGCGCGCCTTGAAGCGGCGCTGGGTCTTGTTGATCACGTAAACCCGGCCCTTACGGCGGACCAGACGGTTGTCGCGGTGCCGACCACGAAGCGATTTCAAAGAGTTGCGGACTTTCATGGCTCGTATCCCATGGGGGCCGCGGCCTCGGGCGCGTCGGCTGCAATAACGTGAAGGCGGGTTGATACGGTTGAAGGAGCGCGCTGTCAATGTCGGCAGGCCGGAATCAGCCATTTTGAGCCTATGCCGATGGCTAGGCCCGCATTTACGAAAGCATAAATCACTGAATTTACATGTATTTTCTTGATAACCACGTGAGACATCCCAAGCGGCGCCTCACCCATGGCCTTCAACCCCGCCTACGGCCGCCGTTTTCCCATGCCGGGTTCGACAGCGCTCAAGCCGCCCGATAAGGTGTGACAAACCCGCGGATCAGAAGGTTTCCCCAACGACCGCGCGGATCGGTAGAGTCGAAAACAAATAAATAAGGGAGGAAGTTTGATGAAACGAGTAATCGCCGCTGCGATTGCGGCTTCGATGCTGGTTGGCGCCGGGCCGGCTTTCGCTCAGGAAAAACTCACGGTGTGGTGGGTGAAGGGCTTCTATAAGTCCGAAGACGACGCGCTATTCGCCGCCGTAAAAAAATTCGAACAGAAAACCGGCGTCAGCGTCGATCTCTCGCAGTATGCCGTGCAGGACATGATCCCAAAGACGGTGTCGGCGCTCGATTCCGGAACGCCGCCCGATGTCGCTTATTCCGACGTCTATGATTTCCAGGTTGCCGGCAAATGGGCATTCGACGGTAAGCTTGAAGACATTTCGGATGTCATCAACCCGATCAAAGGCAGCTTCGCCCCAAATACGGTCGAGACGACGTTCCTCTATAACGACAAAGCCAAGAAGAAAGCCTATTACGCATTCCCGCTCAAACAGCAGACGATGCATATCGAATATTGGATCGACATGCTGGAGAAGGCGGGTTTCAAAGAAAGCGATATTCCAAGCGGCTGGAAAGACTATTGGTCGTTCTGGTGCG
>DATAIA010000070.1:0-7236 GCA_036262895.1 Xanthobacteraceae bacterium | reverse complement strand
CACCTTGGGACTTGCGGAAAATCTGGCGCGTCGCACTGAAGAGATCACCGCCAGCGCGATGCGCGCAACCGAGATGATGGTCGAGACCACCTCCAATCGCGCCAAGGAAATCAATGAATCCCTCGTTGATACCGGCGATCGACTGGCCGACGCCATCGCAACGCGCGCCGAGGAAGTCAACAACACACTCAAGGCAACCGGCGAGTCGCTTGTTCTTGATCTCAGCTTGCGCGGCAGCGATGTCGTGTCCCGGCTTGAGGAGACCGGCTCGCGCATCACCGACACAATCGTCACCCGCACAAATAAAGTCACGGAATCTTTCCGCGAAACCGCCGATCACCTCGCATCGGAGATCAATTCAAAGGGCGATTCAGTCAAAGACATGCTGACGTCCCGCCTGCAGGCGTTTGAACAGGTGTTCTCGCATACCGGCGCCGAACTTGCCGACAAGATCAATCAGGACAGCCACGAGCTGGGCGGCCTCATCACCAAGCACCTCACCGAGTTCGACCGCACCGTGAAAGTTTACGGCGGCGAGCTTGTTGAACGGTTGGGCCAGCGCACCGGCGAAATCACCGAGACGATGCGCTCCTATGCGGAAAATTTCGACAACCGCGTTGGAAATAAAGTGCAAGAGGTTTCGACAGCCCTCGATCAGCGCATCAGCCGCATCGAGGAGTCGCTGGATAATCGCACCCAGACCCTGAATGACGCGCTCGGCACGAGAGTGATCGAGATCGCAAAAACTTTGGCCGATGGCGGCAAGGAAGTTGTCGGCGCCATCGAAAAACGCGTCAGCGACGTCAACTCGATGATCGTTACGCGCAGCACCAAGCTTGTTGAGACGCTCGGCGCCAAAGCTGAGGATATCGATAAGACGCTTGGCATGCGCGCGATGGAAGTCGCAGGCAATCTCGATACGCGGATCGGACGTTTTGAAGAACTTCTGGTCGGGCGCGTTGAAACCGCCACGAGCCAGATCGAAGTCCGCGGTCAGGCGGCTGCGAACCTCATTAATTCGCGGCTTGAACAGCTCAGCCACGCGATCAAGACCAATGCTGGTGATGCCGAGCGCGCGCTCACACAGCTTTCGACGTCGACGGTGGAGGCCCTCCGTTCGACTGCCCAGGCAACCGAACGATCAATGTCGACGGTGTCCTCGAACGTCACACTGCAACTCAAGCAGAATGCCGAGGATGTCCAGCGCACGCTGACCGAGGTGTCCTCAAACGTCAGCAATTCCCTCAAACAGGATGCGCAGGATATCGAACGTTCGTTGACGAGCCTGTCGACCGGCGTGAGCCATTCGCTCAAGCAGAATGCCGAGGAAATCGAGCGTTCCTTGACGACGACCTCGTCGAATGTCGGCACATCTCTCAAGCAGAACTCCACCGAGATCGAGCGCTCTTTGACGTCGCTGTCCTCAGGCGTGAGCACGGTTCTCAAGCAAAATGCCGGCGAGGTAGAGCGAACTCTGCTTGGCGTCAGCGCGGAAGTGATCCGAAACTTCACAGCCAAGTCCGAGGAGCTGACCAAAAATATCACTGTACGCAGCACTGAACTGACACGTCTGCTTGATGAAAAGAGCAGTCACTTCCTCGCCACCTTTGGCGACAAAGGTCAGCAGTTCTCCATCGACGTTGAGCGGGTTACGAATGAAGCCGTCCAGTCGATCGACAGCAAGGGCATGGCGTTCTCAAAAATCATGCTGGAAAACAGCCATGAGATTGCGCGGCTGGTCAATGAGGCGAGCGCGAATGCATCGAAATCGCTCGACCGCTCGCTGAACGAACTGCACGAAAGCGCAAAAGCCTCGATCGAACAATCGCAACGCACCGCCGCGGCTGCCGTATCAGAAGTTATGGATACGCACAGCATGTTGCGTCACGACACCACGGAATTGTTCGAGCGACTGCGTGAAGCCAATCTCCTGCTCCAGGAAGTGCTCAGCGGGGCGACCGAGAATCTTGGCGCAATCGAAAGCACCCTGTCCGTCCGTGTCAGGGATTTCGTCAGCACAATGAACGAGCTTGCCGGCCGCAGCGGCGCGGCAAGTTCCAAGATGGAAGAGAATATCCGGTCGTTCCACACCGTTACCAGTGATGTGTTGCGCGATATCACTCTGCTCGCCCAACAGTTCGAAGAACATGGCCGGTCGCTGGGCACCGCCGCACAGCTTGTCGACCAGAGCAACCGGCGCACCGAAAATCTCGTGACTGAACGCCGTCAAGCGATGGATGCGCTCGTGGCCCATCTCGACGGCAAGACCGAGGATCTCGACCACCGGCTTGTCCGATTTGCCGGATTGCTCAAGGATTCGTTCGAAGCTGCCGAAACCCGCGCTCGCGACATCGCCCGCGTGATTGCAGAGGCCACCAGCGAAGGCGCACGGGATATCGCCTCGCAATACGAGCTGGTGCGCACGACCAGCGACGAGGAGCGTCAACGCACCAGCGAAACCTTGCGCCGCGTCTATGAGGAAGCGGCGGACGAAACGAAGACGTTGTTCCGGCAGGCCAGCGAGCAGTTCAGTGAAATCGTTCGCCAGATGAAAGATATGTCGACCGGCATGCAACGCGAACTCGATACGACGCGCACCGAGATGCGCCGTGGCATCCTTGAACTGCCCCAGGAAACCGCCGAGAGCGCAGCGCAAATGCGCCGCGTCCTCGTCGAACAAATGGATGCTCTCGCCGAACTCAATCGCATTGTCGCCCGTCATGGCCGCAGCATTGATACGACCGAGCCGGGCGGACGCCGTGGCGGACGCGAAGAAGCTGTTGCGGCGAATGTCAGTGCGCGGAGCGAGCCATCCCGGGCCCCTGCGGCGCGGGACAGCAGTCCAAACCGCACCGCAACACCCCCGCGGCGAAGTGACGTGCCGACCGCACCATTAGCGCAGGGCGAAAATCGCGGAGGCTGGCTGACCGATCTGCTCGCACGCGCCTCACGTGAGGATGGCCCTTCCGGACGCGCCGAAGATCGATCCGCGCGGCACACGATTGAATCGCTGGACTCGCTTTCCGTCGATATCGCCCGGATGATCGATCACGATGCCGCCGCCGAGCTGTGGGACCGCTACAAGCGAGGCGAACGCAACGTGTTCACAAAGCGGCTCTACACGCTGCAGGGCCAAAAGACCTTTGATGAAATCCGCAAACGCTATCGCAGCGATCGGGAATTCAAGCAGACGGTCGACCGCTATATCAGCGAGTTCGAGCGCCTGCTCGACGAGGTCTCCCAGGACGATCGGGGCTCTGTGGTGGCGCGGACGTATCTCACCTCGGAGACCGGCAAGGTTTACACCATGCTGGCCCATGCCGCAGGCCGGTTCGAGTAACTTGACCGCCCATGATCCGGGCGTTCAATTTCCCAACATGAATCTCACGCTTAAGACACAGATCGAACGCTGGCCCATTGCCGGCAGCTTCACGATTTCGCGTGGAGCAAAAACGGAAGCCGTTGTTGTCGTGGCCGAGATCGATGACGGCCATTACGCAGGTCGCGGCGAATGTGTTCCCTATGCCCGGTACGGGGAAACTCCCGAGAGCGTTGCGGCACAAATCGAAAGCATGCGCGCGGCCCTGGGCCAAGGCCTCGATCGCTCGGCACTTCAACAGGAAATGCCTGCAGGGGCTGCCCGCAATGCCCTCGACTGTGCATTCTGGGATTGGCAAGCTAAGCGTAGCGGCAAGCCGGCGCACGAACTTGCGGGGCGTCCCTCGCCTCAACCATTCGTAACCGCCTACACGATCTCGCTCGGGTCCCCGGAAGCCATGGCAAACGCCGCCGCACAAGCAGCGTCCCGCCCTCTTCTCAAGGTCAAACTCGGCGCGGCAGGCGACCCTGAGCGGATTCGCGCGGTGCGCGAAGCCGCACCACGCTCGGAAATCATCGTTGATGCTAACGAGGGCTGGGACGCCGAGACGTTGGAGCCCAATCTTGCCGCCTGTGCGCAAGCGGGAGTCACACTGATCGAGCAGCCACTCCCCGCCAATGCCGACGCCGCCCTTGCGGCAATCGCCCGTCCCATCAAAGTCTGCGCCGATGAAAGCGTGCATGATCGAGCATCACTCGGGGAACTCGCCGGCAAGTATGACGCGATTAACATCAAGCTCGACAAAACCGGCGGCTTGACCGAAGCGCTGTTGCTGGCGAGCGAAGCCGAACGGCTCGGGCTCGATATCATGGTCGGATGCATGGTCTCGACGTCGCTTGCCATTGCACCGGCCACCCTCCTCGCTTTGCCGCAGCGTATTCTCGATCTCGACGGACCGCTTTTGCTCAAAGCGGATCGGCCGTGCGGGCTCACCTATGAAGGAAGTCTTGTTCATCCCCCGGCCCGCGCATTGTGGGGCTGAAATTTGCACCGGTCAGCTTGATCGGAGCCGCGAAGCCAGGAGCACCAGTGCGGCGCCGATAGCCGCCAGGACGGCCATTCCGGCATAGGCCTGGCCGCCGTAGCGGGCATAGAGCCCCCCGGACAGCAGCATTCCAAACGCCATCGCAAGGCTGATCATTGTGGAAAAGTCGCCCATGGCGGTCGCGCGGCGTTCAGCCGGCACCGCCTGTGCGACGTACTGCACCGAACCGAGATGCGTCGCGGCAAACGACAAGCCGTGCAGACATTGAAGAAGGGGCAGAAGCGCAACAGGCGGGCTGAGCGCCATCGCGCCCCAACGAACGACTGCCCCAAGCGCTCCGATTGCAACAAGCACGCTCGGAGACACAACAGACACAAAGCGCCCGGAGACGGCAAACACACCGATTTCGGCCACAACCCCTATGGACCAGAGCGTTCCAATCGCGGTTCCACCCAGTCCATGAGCGCCCCAGTCGAGGGTGGAAAAGCTGTAATAAAGGGTATGGCTCGCCTGGATCAGGCTGGCCGCCAAAGCCATCATTACAAAGGGAGGCGAGTAAAAGTGGCCGGCTCCACGAGCACTTCGCGCCTCCTGCTCGGTATCGTCCGGATGCTGTGGCACAAGCGCGAATGCCGCGGCGATCGCAAATACCTGGGCCGCAACGGCAAGCCAGATCAGATGATCCGCTTTGAGAAAGTTCAGAGCAAAGCCGGTGATCAGATTGGCCGCAATAAAAGCTGCCGATCCCCACAACCGGATCGGCCCATAAGCCCGTTTGCGCAGCGCAAGCCCGTGAAGGGCATACGCATCGGCAATTGACGTGGTTGGCGCATAGGCGATCGATGCAAGAGCAAGGCAAACGATGATGGGGACGATGCCATTTGCCAGCCCCAATGCGGAATAGCCGATAGCGGCCGCCACAGAAAGGCCGATCAGCATACCCTTTGGCGCCTTCCAGCGGTCCGACAGGCGGCTCGCAACGGGCACCGCAACAATGCGTGCGACCAGCGGCACAGCCAGAACGACCCCGATAAACTCGGAATCTAGCCCCCTTGCCCGCAGCCAGACGGGGAAAAAGGGCAGTTGGACGCCAATCACCATGAAAAGCGCGGCATAATACAATGCCATTCGCCGGGCGAACCTATCTGCCATGATTTGCCCGAGGGATAGAGGCCATTAAACTGATTGTGACGATTCGTAGACCATGGTCGAAGCAATTCGAGTGCTGATGGGCTAATTCCGATGGCAAAACCACCTGCCCCGATGCCGCTAAATGAGGCCGACTATGAGGCCATCGAAGCTGCGGTCATGGAGACCGCACGCGGCCGTTGGTTCCTTGCCGAATATGCGCGCCGCAATCGTCATGCCGATACCAGCATGCTTCTCACCGCAATCGATCGACTCGAGGGAGCCATTCGCGGCGAAGAAGGCACCATCCGCCAGAAGCAAGAAGTCGACCCGGCCGATAATATCCGGATGAACATCGTCGAGATGGCGAACGCAATTGTTCGCACCAAGGCCGAAATCTCCGCAATCAAACCGGACAGCGAACATCACGGCAAATTCGGAGATGCTACTGAAGAACTCGACTCGATCGTGCAGACGACCGAAATCGCAACATCAGAGATTCTCGCCGCCGCCGAACAGATTCAGGAAGTTGCCTGGACGTTGCGCGAACAGGGTCTCGATGCCGAAATGTGCGACCTGATCGATACCAAGGCAACGAACATCTACATCGCCTGCTCGTTTCAGGACATCACAGGACAGCGCACCCAGAAGGTGATCCACGCTCTGCATTTTCTTGAAGAGCGCATCAACGCCATGATCAATATCTGGGGGTTGGAAGGCGCCATGGCCGCGGAAGCCTCCAAAACCGCGAGAGCGCGCGACGATGAGGCTGCCCTTCTCAACGGCCCGGCACGCCCCGGTCAGGGGCTTGAGCAAGCCGATGTTGATATGGTGATGGGCCCGGCCCAGGTCGCCATGTTGGCGCGCGAAGACCTGCAAATAGTCGATATCGATGCCCACACGGTGGTCGATATCACGCCAGTCGATATCACTCCTGCAAAGCCTTTAATTCCTGAAAACACGCCTCCCACTCAACAGGCAGCGCCAGCTCAAGAAGATAAAGATCAAACGGTGGAGCACCGGCCTGCTGACACCGTCGGAAAGCTGCCCGATGTTTCGGCAGCGCCAATTGCCCCCAAAAGCACGCTTGGCGGCGTAGCCCCAGACCCGCTTGGTTCAATAAACGCGCTGACACCAGAAGAGAAAATCGCGCTGTTTAGCTAGAGCATGATCCGGAAAAGCATGCACCCGCGCAGGCGGGCGTGGGAACCGGTTTTCCCTCGGGACAAACGCAAAGCGTTTGCCCGGAGATCATGCTCAAACAAAAAGATAGAGCGCGATCGCAATTCAATATTTTTTCATAGCGCTCTAGAAATCTGCCAAGCCCTCAGGCAACAAGCTGCTGAAACATCTGCGGGTCCACATTGCCGCCTGACAGCACGGCGACTGCTACTTTGTTCCTGATATCGATTTTGCCGGAAAGCAGCGCCGCAAGCGCGACCGCTCCGCCTGGTTCCACGACGAGCTTGAGCTCGCGGAATGCAAAGGCGACAGCCGCAGCAACTTCAGCATCGCTCGCGACAAGACCTTCCCCAACCAGCGTGCGATTGATCTCGAAGGTGATTTCGCCAGGCGTCGGCGCCAGCAACGCATCACAGATCGATCCAGTCAGAGCTGGATTGGACTCACGCCGGCCGCTTTTGAATGAGCGTGCATGATCGTCGAAATTCTGCGGTTCCGCTGTGTAAACGCGCGTGCCTGGGCTGCGCGCCTTAACCGCAAGAGCAATGCCCGCCGCCAGCCC
>DATAIA010000069.1:0-2544 GCA_036262895.1 Xanthobacteraceae bacterium | reverse complement strand
AGAGACGTCGGCCGACAGCAAGAAAGCCGCCTCCGCCTCAAAATGGCTGTTCCCTTCGTTTGGGGAGAGCGGACATTTGACACGACAGCATTTCGCGCGCGACCTGAAGGAACTGGCGGCATCAGCCGGATTGCCTCCGCGGCTGGTAAGCCCCCACGTGCTGCGCCACGCTTTCGCCAGTCACCTCCTGCATAACGGCGCCGATTTGCGCATCGTGCAGACATTGCTCGGTCACACCGATATTTCCACCACGCAAATTTACACGCATGTGGTTGAGGAGCGGCTCAAGAGCCTGGTGCGTGACCTGCATCCGCTGGCGGAGAAGTAGCGCTCGCGCTCCCAGCTTGACTCCGGCCGCTTCTCACCCGAAACAGCATTTCACACCCACCACGGCTCGGCACGCGAACGGCAAAATGGGTCTGACCCCTCCTTGTATTGGGCGCTAAACAATTGAAGATGAAGGCTTGTTCGCGCGAACCGGAACCGCTTCGTCCTAATTCGCGTCTAGCCCTATATTGATTTGGTGCCGGATCACATGCGCTCCTACCTCGATTTCGAAAAACCCGTCGCAGAACTCGAATCCAAGGTCGATGAACTGCGCGCGTTGGCGGCGACCGGCAGCGACATCGGCGACGAGATCGCGCGAATCGAAGAAAAGGCTTCGCAGGCGCTGAACGATCTCTACACCAACCTGACGCCTTGGCAGAAAACCCTGGTGGCGCGCCATCCGCAGCGCCCGCATTTTACGGATTTCATCAATGCATTGATCGCGGAATTCACGCCGCTCGCCGGCGACAGAAAATTCGGCGAGGATGAGGCTTTGATGGGCGGCTTCGGCCGCTTCCGTGGCGAGAGCATCTGCGTGATCGGTCAGGAAAAGGGCGCCACCACCGACTCCCGAATCAAGCATAATTTCGGGATGGCCCGTCCCGAGGGCTACCGCAAGGCGGTCCGGCTCATGGAGATGGCCGACCGATTCGGCATTCCCGTCCTGTCGATCGTCGATTCCGCGGGCGCCTATCCGGGGATCGGCGCGGAGGAACGCGGCCAGGCGGAGGCCATCGCTCGCTCCACCGACGCGTGTCTCTCATTGGGTGTGCCCAACGTGGCCATCATCACCGGCGAAGGCATGTCGGGGGGCGCCATCGCCATCACCACGGCAAACCGCGTGCTGATGTTCGAACATGCCATTTACAGCGTGATCTCGCCGGAGGCGGCATCTTCGATTCTGTGGCGCGACGGCACGAAAGCGCAGGAAGCCGCCACCAGCATGAAAATCACCGCGCAGGACATGCTGCGCTTTGGCGTGATCGATTCCATTCTGCCCGAACCGCCTGGCGGGGCTCATCGCGATCCGCAGGCCATGATTGGCATCACAGGTGAGGCGATCGCGCAGGCGCTGGGTGAACTCCGCCACCTTGATTCGGACGCGATCCGCAAGCAGCGGCGTCAGAAATTCCTGGATATCGGACGAAAACTGAGCTGAGGCCACGGGCTCGATCGCGGCTTACTCCGGCTTTTGCGAATGCCGCCGCAATTACGCGAAAGGTTCCGAGCAATTCCAAAGCCTTAGAGACTATATGTCCTGGTCGTGACCTGTCAGACCGGGTTTTGCCTAGTCCATGGAAAGCCCAACGTAAGTCTCGTCCGAGACCTGTCCGCCGCGATCTTGCAATGTCTTCGCAGCTTGTCTGAGCGATCGGCTTGGCAGTACGCTCCTGAATGACTTCTGCTCTGGACAATCAGCTTTTAGCAATGCTACCCGCCGACGATTTCGCGGCGTTGAGCAAACATTTTATAACAGTTGAATTTCAGCATGGAGAATCACTGGCGTTGCCGGGCGACGAAATTAGAAGGGTTTACTTTCCGCATTCCGGAATCGTTTCATTTGTGGTGGAGGTTCCAGAGGGTGATGTAGTGCAGACAGGGATGGTCGGCCGCGACGGCGTTGTCGGAGCGGCACAGGCACTTGATGACAAAGTGTCAATTAACAAGATTGTCGTACAGTCACCCGGCACAGCTTCTGTGATTGACCGCGACCCTCTGCGAGACGCCATACGTTCCGGCAACGGCATTCGCAAAATATTTGCGGCTCACGATCAGTTTTTCATCTCCGACATCCAGCAAACGGCAGCCTGTAATGCCCTCCATCCCATCGAGGCGCGGATGTGCCGCTGGATGTTGCGAATGATGGATTTGATCGGAACTGATGTGCCGCTCACGCAAGAGGACCTTGCGGCTATGATTGGCGTGCGGCGTACAAGCGTCACCGAGGTGGCAACCCGCCTTCAGGCTCATGGAGCTATCAGCTACAAGCGCGGTCACATTCGAATTGAGAATTCGCAGTGGCTGATGGAAGCCTCCTGCGAGTGCCATAAAGCCGTGAAGCTGAATTATGAGAGGCTGTTCGGAAATTTATTGCCTCAACGCGTGAGCACTGACCGCATGGCGAGAGGACCTAGCTAGAATAAGCTTTGAATCTGCCGTGCCGAACGCCGCGCGTATAGGCGGAAACGGCCACCTACCGACGTACCATCCGGTTTT
>DATAIA010000068.1:0-3136 GCA_036262895.1 Xanthobacteraceae bacterium | reverse complement strand
CCCGAATTTGATAATTCGGGCTTCCTGGTGGTCGATCCAAGCCACTGCGTGTTGATGATCCATCGCTGCGCTCCCTTTCCAATGTGAAAGTATTACAGGTACGATCATGCTGCGGATTCTCCAGCCATGGATAGGAGGTCGACCCGTTTGGCTCGCCGCAGTAGTGGCATCGCGTCTGCAGCCGTGCGCGTAGCGCAGCGGCTTCCATTCCAACCGATTGATCAACGTTAAATGGGCTGCTTTGAATATAGGGAACGACCGTGCCCTTAGCTGACCATCTTACCTAGTTCACTACGACTAGGTCCGCGTTGAGAAAGATCAAAAGGCCTAGTCCTCAGGCCGGGACCTTGGAAATACGGAGCTTTTGCGGTTGCTGGCAATCAAAGTTGATCTGCCCGGTTCCGCAAAATGGCACAAGGAATTCGCTCGCCCAATGGCGGTGCACTGAAGACATTTAAGCCTTAATTGCATTGTTGCATTTCGAATGAGAATGAAGCGCGGTTAGACGTAGTCAGCTATTGGCGCGAAGCGCACATCTAACCTGGAGGGGCATGTTCGCCAGATAGGTATCAGTCGCCAGTATTTCGCCAATGAAACGCATGCGCATTACCGTCGAAGGCGCTCTGACCGAAGGTTTTGGCGGCATAGATGCGGCGCTGTCCATCATTGCGGCCAATGACGCGAGCACTCACGTAGTAATTCCAGAATGACGATGTCGGGGTTGGCGGCCTTGATTCCGAGTAAGACATTATTGAAATCGGGCGTCGGGGTAGCTGCCTCTCTCTGGACACTGTGCGACCCGGGATCGTCAAGTTTACGGCAGGGGCTCACAGCCAATTACGGTGGTTCTCACGCATTAACGGCTCCGGCGAAGTCGCTGGTGAAATTGCAGCAGCTCAACGAATTCCATATCGAAGGGCAAGCAATAATAAGACAGTGCATGCCAGAACAAAAGAAAGGCACTGCCAAACCAGTAATGGGTTGCGTTCCATTAGCGGGACGGAAGCTGAGTTGAGGTATTTCGCGTTGGGATGACGAAGATCGAATATGTATTCTGATAACTCTTCGTAACGCTTGTACGGGTCCGGCTGCACGGTCCTTCTCAAAGCACCATCAAACCAAACCGGAATTTCGCGATTCTCGTCCAGCGCGGATTTGTATTTCAATTTCTTCTGTTGCGACCTTGATCTTGCCCTGGCGGCTTGGGGGCCATAGGGCAGGTTCCCGGTCAGCATCTGGTAGGTAATAACTCCGAGCGAAAACAAATCGGAGCGCGGTGAGCCGCTCTCGCCCAGGAAATATTCAGGCGCGGTATATTGCACGGTGCCCAGAATGTCGGTGTGGTCGGTGGGCGGCGCAGCTTCGACGACGCCGGTGACTTTCACCGAGCCGAAATCGATGATCTTAATCGTCCCGGTCTTGTCGATCATGATATTTTCCGGCCTCAAGTCCTGGTGCAGCATCTCCATACGGTGAAACGCACCTAAACCCGTTGCAATCTGCTCGACGATGGCGCGGACCGTTTCCAGGTCGGGCCTAGGATTATCGATCATCCATTGGGTCAGTGTTTGCCCGTCAATGTGCTCCATGACGATGTAGAGATAGCTGCGCTTTCGCGACTGTAGGCATGGCTTCAAGACATGCGGGTTATTGATGCGCCGGGCGACCCACTCTTCCATCATGAAGCGTTTGAGATAGTCGGGATTGTCGCGCAAGTCGATCGACGGGGTTTTTATGGCGACCAGAGCATCGGTTTCAGTATCGACGGCCAGATAAATGTGGCTTCGGCTGCTGCCGTGCATCTCCCTGATAATGCGATAGCCATCCAGAACCGCTCTCGCTTCCAGTAGCGGAGGCGGCGGCAATTCGGGGGCGTGGCCGAATACCTCGCTGGCTTCTCTGTCCGGCAATTCGTCGATGCGCACGATCTGGACGGTGAGGTTGTCCGGGCTGCCTCTGCGGTACGCTTCCTCCACAATGGTTTTCGCCGCGGCGTCCAGATCTTTCGCGTTGTCCTTGACCGCGCCAAGTGAAAAGCGAGCGCTCACGTGTTCGTAGACACCGTCCGTCACCAGGAAAAAGATATCGCCGACCTCGACCTGGAGCGTGCGGTAGTCGATTTCAAGCTGAGGCGTGATGCCCAAAGCGCGGCCGAGATAGCTTTGCTCCGAAGAAATAACGATTCGATGGTCTTCGGTCAGTTGCTCAAGCGCATTGCCGACGACCCGGTAAATACGGGAGTCGCCGACATGGAAAAGGTGCGCGGTCGTGGACTTGATGACCATTGCGCTCAGGGTGCAAACATACCCCTTGTCCTTGTCGTAGAGGTGCTGACTTTGGCGGGTTTGCGAATTCAGCCAAGAGTTCGTTGCTGCCAAAACGCGCTGGGCCGACGTTTTGACCGACCAGGCCTCCGACGTACAGTAGTAGTCGGTCAGGAAGCTTTTGACCGCTGATTCGCTGGCAATCTGGCTGACGTCGCTGCTGCTAATCCCATCTGCCAATGCGACCGCGATTCCTTTCATGCCGAGCATCGGCTCGTCCGGAATCAAGATGCCGTGGAAATCCTGATTGGTCTCTTTACGGCCTTTATCGGAGTATTGCCCGACGGATATTGTCAGCTTGCGCGGCATCGGCGGCACCAAAGAAAGGGCCTCGGCCTGACTAGGTCGAGGCCCTCGGATGTTACATCAAATCAGGCCATCGCACGCTTCGGCGCCGTCCGTACGTGTGTGGCGTACAAGGTCAGGCCGGTGAAGGCGAGGCCGCCGACCAGGTTGCCGAGCACGGTCGGAATCTCGTTCCAGAACAGATAGTCGACGACCGTGAAGTGGCCGCCCAGCAGGAGGCCCGCTGGAAACAAGAACATGTTCACGATCGAGTGCTCGAAGGTCATGGCGAAGAACAGCATGATCGGCATCCACATAGCGATCACCTTGCCGGGTACCGTGGTGGAGATCATTGCGCCCACCACGCCGGCCGAGACCATCCAGTTGCAGAGCATGCCGCGCACGAACAGCGTCAGCATGCCGGCGGCGCCATGAGCGGCATAGCCCACGGTGCGGCTTTCGCCGATGTGGCCAAGCGCTATGCCGACCTTATCCGGCGGCGTGGAGAAGCCGAAGGTGGTGACGAT
>DATAIA010000067.1:0-3301 GCA_036262895.1 Xanthobacteraceae bacterium | reverse complement strand
CTGGACTTGAGAAGCTGATTGCGCTGCGCGAGTTCCTGCAGACGATCGGCATTTCGCTGCCGAAAGGTCAGGTGATGCGGGCGGTGGATTTCAACCGCATCCTGAAACGTGTCAGCGAAACCGAGGTTGAGCGGCTTGTCCATGAAGTGGTGCTGCGCACCCAGGCGCAAGCGGAATATGCATCGGAGAATTACGGGCACTTCGGCCTTAACCTGAAGCGCTATGCGCATTTCACGTCGCCCATTCGCCGTTATGCAGATCTCGTCGTGCATCGCGGGCTGATCCGTGCCCTGAAAATCGGTGGAGATGGGCTCCCGCAAAGTGCCGACGTGCGCTCGCTTGGCGAGATCGGCGCCCGCATTTCCGCTGCGGAGCGCAGGGCCATGATGGCGGAGCGCGAAACGTCAGACCGATTGATCGCGCATTTCCTGTCGGAGAAAATCGGCGTTCAATTTGAAGGTCGAATTTCTGGGGTTACACGGGCCGGCCTTTTCGTCAAACTCGACGAAACGGGTGCCGACGGCTTTATTCCAGCGGGCAAGCTTGGCAACGAGTATTTCCGCTATCATGAAAACGCGCGTGCAATGGTGGGGGAAACCAGTGGCGAGGCGCACCGGCTTGGCGATCAGGTGACGGTGCGTCTTGTCGAGGCCGCACCGGTGGCGGGCGCGCTGCGTTTTGAACTATTATCGGAAGGGCGTATCGATCTGTCACTTCGCCGGCAGCGGCGCGGACGGCAGACATCAGGGCATGAAGGCTGGCGCAAAGCCCCTAAACGCCGACGGAAGTGATGCGAATGACTGGACATACAATGATGAACTCAGAAAACGTTCAAACACGCTCGATGCAATCTGCGATGCTACGAGGCTTTTTTTGCCGCTGCCCACATTGCGGCGAAGGCAAGTTGTTTCGTGCTTTCCTAAAGCCTGTTGATCACTGCGCGGTTTGCAGCGAGCCTATGCACCACCAACGCGCGGATGATGCGCCCGCCTATTTCGTCATCCTCATCGTCGGGCACATCATTGTTCCGCTCGCTCTCGCGTTGGAGACTGCCTATTTCCCGCCGTACTGGGTGCATTATTCACTCTGGATTCCGCTGACCGTCGCGCTTTCGGTTGGATTGCTTCAGCCCATCAAGGGAGCAATCATCAGTTGGCAATGGTCTAATCGGATGCATGGTTTCGAGGAAGGGCGGCCTTAGAGCATGATCCGGAAAAGTGGAAACCGGTTTTCCCTCGGGACAAACGCAAAGCGTTTGCCCGGAGATCATGCTCATACAAAAAGATAGAGCGCGATGGTGATTCAACCTTTTTCCATCGCGCTCTAGATCGCCCCTGCTCTACTCCCCAGGAATATCGATATGAGCAATGAATTGGCTGATTGGCTGACCCGTGTTGAACGGGATCAAACCCATCCGAACCAGCGCCCGCGCGATGCGGCCACCATCATTCTGGTGGATCGCTCGGAAACAGTACCGAAGGTTTTGCTGGGCCGCCGCCACGCCAATCACAAATTCATGCCGGGCAAATTTGTTTTTCCTGGAGGACGCGTCGAACCGAGCGATCGCGACGTTCCAATTGCCACCGAACTTGATCCAGCGCTTGAAGCTCGGTTGTTGCGACAGATGCAACGGCCAAGCCGGGCCAAGGCGCGGGCCTTTGCCGTTGCGGCAATCAGGGAATTGTTTGAAGAAACCGGACTTTTCCTCGGCAAGAAAGACCCGGCTGCGGCAGCGCTTGCAGGTGGTCCGCTTGCCGCCTTTGCCGAGGCCGGCGTCGTTCCCGATCTGGGAGCACTGCATTTCGTCGCGCGGGCGATCACCCCGCCGCGCCGTCCGAAACGCTTCGACACACGGTTTTTTGCGGCCGATGCGACCAATATCATCCACAAAATCGACGGGGTGATCGGGCCTGACGCCGAACTTGTCGAGCTGGTCTGGCTGCCGGTTACCGAAGTTAAGAACCTCGATATGCCGACCATCACCAAGGTTGTGCTGATCGAACTCGAAGCGCGCACGGCGGCCGGGTTCGAGCATCACCTGCCCTCCCCGTTCTACCGGGTGCTGCAACGCCGGTTTGTCCGCCAGGAACTTTGAGCTGAACTTTGAGACCCTAAATTTGAGTCCTTCGTTTCCTTGACTTTTCAGCCTTGATCGCTAGGTTCCGGCCAACCTAAAAAACAGGCGCATTCGGGCCCTTATGGTTACCGATTGCCGTAGTGTTCACCGCGAGGTTTCCGATGGCCAAGGCCGCAAACATCAAGATCAAGCTGGTGTCGAGCGCCGACACGGGCTTCTATTACGTCACGAAGAAGAACTCGCGGACGATGACCGATAAGCTGGTCAAGAAGAAGTACGATCCGGTCGCGAAGAAGCACGTCGAATTCCGCGAATCCAAGATCAAGTAAATTCCGGCGGGCCTTCCAGGCCCGCTAGCTTTTTCCATACAGGCTTGTTGCTGGTCCAAAGCGCCGCCCCTACGGGCAGGCGCTTTTATGGTATTTGGATACTAAGAATAGGTGGCCGGCCGGAAACGGTGTCATGAGGAGGCCACTCACACCGCCCCGGGCCGGCCGGACCCCACGGACCCAGGAGATGCGGCGGACCTGGCATCCAAGGGGTTATCAAACCGCTGAAAAGAACTTGAGGCGGCTCTATGGCCGCCGCCGTCCCACTCACTTCGGTCCCATCCCCATCAAGGCTAATGGAACCGATGCGGAAATCAACGCAATCGTTGTTTAACCGTGTCGGAATTCAGTGGGCAGCGTAAAGCGATATGGTTGATTGCGGAACCGAGACGCCAGTTTCGTTGGCGTTCCCACGTAGTCGATGTGGCCGCGGTCAAGGCCAGAAATACATAAAGATGTCTTTATGTCTGCATCACGACGTTGTAGGGTTGCGCATTAACTAATTTGCACCAAAATGGTGCAGTGAACCAGAATGGCACAGTGAAATGCGCGATGCAGACGTCAGGAGGGCAGTTCGAGCAATGCTCGATCAACGTCATGCTGGAGATTTGGACACTTACATAGTCGAGGAAATGGGTATCTGGTCGGGCTCAGTCCGCATAGACATCGCAGTCATAAATGGGGAGCTATGTGGATTTGAACTAAAGAGCGACCGCGACACTCTTGAGCGACTTCCTTTGCAATCGGATTTATATAGTCGTGTCTTCGATCGCGTCGACTTGGTGATTGGACGACGCCATGCTCAGAAAGCAGAAACATACATTCCTGAATGGTGGGGCATCCAAATTGCCTCTCCCGCTGATGATGGCGTTTCTCTTCGACAGAAACGCGTCGG
>DATAIA010000066.1:0-10954 GCA_036262895.1 Xanthobacteraceae bacterium | reverse complement strand
CGGTCGCCATCAACACCATGATTCTCAGTCTGGTCTATCGGCTGCAGCCCGATCAGTGCCGGCTGATCATGGTCGATCCGAAAATGCTCGAGCTCTCCGTCTATGACGGCATTCCGCATCTGCTCACGCCGGTCGTGACCGATCCGAAAAAAGCCGTTGTCGCGCTCAAATGGGCCGTGCGCGAAATGGAAGAGCGCTACAAGAAAATGTCGAAGCTCGGTGTGCGCAACATCGACGGCTATAATGCGCGCGTCACGGAAGCAAACAATCGCGGCGAGACACTGACACGAACAGTTCACACCGGCTATGATCGCGAAACCGGTGAGGCAATCTACGAAAAGGAAAACCTGGAGCTGGAGCGGCTTCCATACGTCGTGGTGATTGTCGACGAGATGGCCGATCTGATGATGGTTGCCGGTAAGGACATCGAAGGGGCCATTCAGCGCCTTGCACAGATGGCCCGCGCTGCAGGCATCCACGTCATCCTGGCAACCCAGCGTCCCTCGGTCGACGTCATCACCGGCACCATCAAAGCGAATTTCCCGACCCGGATTTCCTTCCAGGTCACGTCGAAAATCGATAGCCGCACCATTCTGGGCGAGCAGGGCGCCGAACAACTGCTAGGCCAGGGCGACATGCTTTATATGGCAGGTGGCGGCCGCATCAGCCGCGTCCATGGACCGTTCGTGGCCGACGACGAAGTGGAAAAGGTCGTCCGCCATCTCAAATCCCAGGGCGCACCGCAATATCTCGAAGCGGTCACGGCGGATGAGGGGGCGGATGAGGACAGCCCGGTATTCGATGCCACTTCAATGGGCGGCGGCGAAGCCAATGATTTGTTCCAGCAGGCGGTGCAGATCGTGACACGCGACCGTAAAGCCTCGACAAGCTATATCCAGCGTCGCCTGCAGATCGGCTATAACCGGGCCGCCTCGATCATGGAACGCATGGAAGAGGAAGGCATCGTGGGAGCGGCCAATCACGCAGGCAAACGCGAAATCCTGGTTGGCGAGCCCGAGCACGAACGGTATTGATTTCCGCTGGCCACAGCGAATCGAGCCGTGAAACCGCCACAGCAGGTAACTACTCGATGATGCGTTGGCGGAGCGAGACCCCGGGTTAAAGTCGAGAATGCCGGCCGGTCGCCGGAATGGGTAGCGGAGAACGCAATGCGCAGAGCAATGCCGATCGTCTTGGTCGCCGCTGTTGTGGCGAGCCTCGGGGCTTCGGCGCTGGCGGCTCCACTCGATTTCATTCCAGTGCCTGTGCCCGCGCCGTTGCCAAAGACCACGATGGCAACCACCGCAGCCCCCCAGCCGAGCACCCCGCTCGCACTTGCGCCTATGGCTCAGCCGCTACCGGATCCGGTCATGCGGTCCGCCAAGCCCCCCATGACGATGGTCGCCGGCCCGGGAGGCGCCGTTGCCTTCGATGCAAAGCAACGCACCCTCATCGAGAGGGTCAACGCCTATCTCACCAGCGTACAGACCTTGGTCGGCGATTTCGTTCAGGTCTCGTCAAACGGCCGCACCGAGGGGAAATTCTACATTCAAAAGCCCGGCCGCGTGCGGTTCGAATATGATCCGCCGAGCCCGATCGAACTGGTTGCCGACGGAAGCTCGCTGGTTGTTCGTGACCGTAGACTTGCCACGCAGGATCTTTATCCGCTGTCGCAGACGCCGTTGCGCTTCCTTCTCGCCGACCGTATCGATCTGTTGCGCGACACCGATGTAATTAGTGTCACTGCTGATGAAATGTTCGTCACGCTCGTGATTGAGGAAAAACAACTGGTCGGCGGTAGTCACCGGATGATGTTGATGTTCGGCGCGCAGGACTTTCAGCTGCGGCAATGGACGATTACCGATCCGCAGGGTTTCGACACCACCGTTGCAATCTACAATCTCGATAATTCCAAAAAGCTCGATCCTGATTTGTTTAAGATCACATACCAGCGCAATTTTCAGTAGTTCGTATTTTCACTGACTGCGGTTACCGATGCAATTGAGCGTTACGACCTGGAACATCAATTCGGTGCGGCTGCGCATCGACCTTGTCGCTCAATTCATTAAGGCGACGCACCCGGACGTGTTGTGCCTGCAGGAAACCAAATGTCCGGACGACAAGTTTCCGTTCAAACAGTTCCGGCGTCTCGGATACGAGCACATTGCGCTTAACGGACAGAAAGGCCATCACGGCGTCGCGATTATTTCGCGACTGCCATTTGAGTCTTCATCGATTGAAAGCTTCTGCGGCAAGAGCGACAGTCGCCACATCAGTATTGTGATGGGCGAACGCGCCCAGCTACGCGATCCCATTACATTGCATAATTTCTATGTGCCGGCGGGAGGCGACGAGCCCGATCCTGAGATCAATCCCAAATTTGCGCACAAGCTCGGCTTTCTCGACGAGATGCGCGATCACCGCAAATTGCGGCTCGCACCATCCGAACGGGCCATCCTGGTTGGCGATCTCAATGTTGCCCCGCTGGAGCATGACGTCTGGAGCCACAAACAACTGCTCAAGGTCGTGTCACATACGCCAATAGAATGCGAGAAACTCAATGCGGCGCAGCATGCGGGCGGCTGGGTTGACGCGATGCGGAACTTCGTCCCGGAGCCGACCAAGATTTATACGTGGTGGAGCTACCGCTCGCCTGATTGGGCGGCGGCCGATAAAGGGCGCCGGCTCGATCATATCTGGGTGGCACCAGCGCTTGGCGACCGCTTGGGTAACGTCAACATCGCCAAACACGCGCGCGGATGGGAACGGCCCTCGGATCATGTTCCGGTTACGGCGACACTGGATGTTTGATTATTTCGTCTAAGGCCTGCGACCGATAAACATCGGGCCGAATTGAGTCACATCAGCTTTTATTTCCGACGGCGTTCAGAACGCCACGGACATTGGTGATATCGCGCGTCGTTTCATGGGCCTGCGCAACGACGTAATCGCGCAAGCGACTTGCCGCGTCGGGATAACCTTCGAGCATTTTGAGAAAAAGGCTGCGCGGAATACGCACCACCGTTGATGGCTCGCGCGCGGTTGCCGTAACCGGCCGCCTCGTTTCGGTAATGAGCGCAGTTTCACCGAGCAATGTACCGGGTCCGACACTTTTGGTGGATGCGCCACCACGCTCCATGGTCAAATCGAACGATCCGTCCTGAACGACAAAGCCGCAATCGGCGACATCGCCCGCACGAAACAAAACATTGCCATCGTGAACGTAGTGGCTCTCTGCACCAATTGCGAGAATACGAACAGCTTCCCGCCCCAAGAGTGCCAGCGTTGGGACGCGTTCCAGAAAAGCAATGTCGTCCTCAATGCTCATTCGCGCCCGAAATTATGGAATCAATTTGTAACCGCCACCCTCCGTCACGAGGATCGCAGGAGCGGCCGCGTCGCTCTCGACCTTCTGACGAAGCCGGTAGATGTGCGTCTCGAGGGTGTGGGTGGTAACGCCGGAATTGTAACCCCATACTTCCTGCAGCAGAACCTCGCGTGAAATCGGTTTCTGACCAGCGCGATAAAGATAACGCAGGATTGCCGTCTCTTTTTCCGTCAGACGAACCTTGCCGCCCTTGGAATTGATCAACAACTTTGAACTGGGCCGGAACGAATAAGGTCCGATCGCAAAGACGGCATCCTCGCTTGCTTCGTGCTGGCGCAGTTGAGCGCGAATGCGCGCCAACAAAACCGCAAAGCGAAACGGTTTGACGACGTAATCGTTTGCGCCGGATTCGAGGCCCAGGATCGTATCGGAATCCGTGTCATGTCCGGTCAGCATGATGATCGGCGACTTGAACCCGCTCCTGCGCAGCATACGCACCACTTCACGCCCATCGATATCGGGCAGTCCGACATCCATGATCACGAGATCGATCTGATCTGCTTTTGCCGCCTGGACGCCCTTGGTGCCGGTGTCGGCCGCAATCGCTTCGAACTCCTGATGCAGCACAAGCTGCTCGACCAGGGCGTCGCGCATATCCGCGTCGTCGTCGACGATCAGGATCTTGCGGGGACTGCTCATCCGTTAAAACCTCAAAATATGTCGCCTGCCGGGCGATCTTGTGCGAAGTAGACCCATTGCACGACAAAGAGCAAGCTGGGCCACCCCATATAGGGGCCAGCATCCGGCCCACAAATACCACGGATTGAGCATGCGCCGGACCACTTTGCCGCAAATTCGGGTAAAGGCCCGCCCGGCGCAGCCGACCCAGGGGGTGCTCCGATGCGGCCCCCTCCAGACCCGCGTTGCACTCGGCCGGGGCGGCATTCGCGCCAACAAATTTGAGGGGGATGGGGCTACCCCTCGGGGGCGCTTTCACCTGCTCCGCCTCTGGTGGAGGCCGGACCGGGGGCCCCGCCCGCAAACATTGCTGCCAATCCACCGGATCGGACCGACCATCGCCTGGTGCGAGGATCCGGCCCAGCGTCGTTACAACCAGGCAATCAGAATTAACGATGCTCAGGCGCCCGGCGACAGATTATGGCGGCAGGACAATCTCTATGATCTGATTATCGAAATCGATCACAATACCCGACCGCGCATTCGGCGAAGAGGGAGCGCCGTTTTCATCCACGTCGCACGGCCTGGATTTTCTCCAACCGCGGGATGCGTAGCGCTTGCCGCACCGGCATTGCGCCGACTGCTACGGCAGCTTGGACCAAAAACCTCTATTGTCATTTATTAGGTGTTCTTGTCCTGCTCTCCATGAACCGCAGGCCGCGTTCCAAAAATAGCACTGCCGACGCGAACATGGGTCGCACCGAACTGAATGGCAATCCGGAAATCAGCGCTCATGCCCATCGACAGCAATTTCAGACCGTTGCGTGCGGCAATCTGACCAAGCAGCGCAAAATGCGGCGCCGGAGCTTCCTCGACAGGAGGAATGCACATCAGCCCATCGACCATAAGCCCATGCTGAATACGGCAATGCGCGAGAAATGCATCGGCATCCTCGGGCAGCACGCCGGCTTTCTGCGGCTCGGCCCCGGTATTGACTTGAACAAATAACTGCGGGGGCTTGTCCCCCGACTTTCCGATTTCTTTTGCCAGCGCCTCGCAGAGGCTTGGCCGATCGACGGAGTGAATGGCATCGAATAGCGAAAGTGCATCTTTGACTTTGTTTGATTGTAGCGGCCCGATCAAATGCAACCGCAACCCGGGTTGGCGCGCCTTAAGCAACGGCCATTTGGCCTTGGCCTCTTGTACGCGATTTTCCCCAAACACACGCTGGCCCGCATCGATCACCGGCTCAATGGCTTCCGGAGGAAATGTTTTCGAAACAGCAATGAGTTCGACGGAGGAGGGATCGCGCCCGAATTCGCGGCACGCCGCCTCAATGTCTTGGCGCACGGTTTGAAGGCCGGCGGTTTCTTGCGAATTTGATGCGGCAGCACCGGATTGATTTGAAGCGTTGATCATGGATGGAAAAAATCCGTCGAATCATGCCGATAAAGACAAGCACTTATTTACCACCAGAACGGAGCGCGCAAATTCCATTTATTCTCACGATCCGATCTTAACTCTTGGGTGCGAAGGGTAACTGATCGAAATCGCACCAATACCATGTCGAACGATCAGCAAGCACTTTATAGCATGGCCGCCGCGGCGCGGCCGACCTTGAGCATTCGCGCGCGTCTCGTTCTGCTCGCCGCTATCGCCATTGCTCCCCTTCTGTTTGATCGAATCAGGCTTCTTGAAGCCGATCGCGCCGAACGGATCGGCGCGGCCTACGAGGATGTGCTTGGTCTCGCACGACGTGGCATCGAAGCCCAGCAAGAACTCATCGTCGCAGCCCGATCAGTTCTGCAAGTCGCCTCACGCGCCAATGCCACGCTCGTAACATCTGAACAATCCTGTTTTCGGCTTCTCACTGAAGTGGCCTCCGATGTCCCTTGGATCAAGGGATTATCAGTGCTTGGCATCAACGGGCGTGTGACGTGTTC
Source organism: Xanthobacteraceae bacterium (assembly GCA_036262895.1). Classification (GTDB taxonomy): domain Bacteria; phylum Pseudomonadota; class Alphaproteobacteria; order Rhizobiales; family Xanthobacteraceae; genus AP-16. The sequence continues at coordinate 5,005 of DATAIA010000066.1, read as the reverse complement.
AACGCTTCCAAATGCTGTCGGTGTCGACCTGTCGGATCGGCCCTACTTCCAGGAAGTCATTCGCACGGGAAGTTTCGTTCTCAGCAATTACGTCATTTCGCGCTCACAAGGCATTCCGACCCTGGTTGCCGTGTTTCCGACGCGAAGCTCCGATTTGGCAACCACTGGTGTGATTACCGCCGGCATCGATCTGCGCTGGTTTCGGCGGCTGGCTGATGTCGTCAGTCAACGACCGGGTGGTATTTTGCGGGTGATTGATGGAACGGGTGTGGTGCTTGCCTCCTATCCTGAGGTGAATACCAGTGCACGTATCCAGGTTGCATCCTCTCCGACAACCCGGCTCGAGTGCGGCCTCACCTGCGAAGATACCAATTCGGGGCAGATAGCGGGGGCTCGGCCGACCGATGATCCGCTTTTGCGGGCTATGGGCGATCGCGATGAAGGGCGCGCGATCATCAAAGGCGCCGACAGCGTCCGTCGTATCTTCGGATTCATGCGCCTGCCCGGAAGCAATGCCCGGATCGCGATTGGTCTTGACGAGAGCGAAGTGCTCCGTCGCATCAATCGTGAAATATGGATCGGGTATGGTCAGCTGGGTCTTGTTTGTGCGCTGATCCTGTTTGGCATCTGGTTTGGCGCCAACCAGTTTATTGTGCAACCCATCAATGCATTGGCGCGGTCGGCGAGCCGGATCGGTTACGGCAATTTAGGTCAGCGACTGTCGCAGCGCTCGTGGGCCGTCGAATTTGCTCCCCTTGCGGGCGCATTCGACGAAATGGCCCACAAACTCGCGGTGCGTGATCGCGAGCTGCAGACGGCGAACGAGCACCTTCAAAAGCTCGCAAACCGTGATGAACTTTCCGGACTTGCCAACCGGCGCAGCTTTGACATGCACCTCGAACGAGAATGGCGTCGCGCCGCTCAAACCGGCCGGCCGCTTGCCATGCTGATGATCGACGTCGATCATTTCAAGCTGTTCAACGATCATTATGGCCACGTCGAAGGCGACGCATGCTTGCGGTCGCTTGGGAGTGTGCTGACATCAGCGACCCAAGACGGGTCCAGCATCGCAGCCCGATATGGTGGCGAAGAATTCGCTGTGTTGTTGCCCGGCGCCGATACCGATACGGCCGTCGCCTTTGCCGAGCGGTTACGAACCACGGTCAGCGAGCTTGGCATCTCCCATATCGCCAACTCGGCAAGCCATGTGACGATCAGTGTCGGGGCCTCTTCCTGTATGCCGCAGCTGGCGGAACCCGCACAGGTGCTCGTCAAGGTCGCCGATGCCGCCCTTTACAGCGCCAAACGGCGGGGGCGGAACACCGTGGTCGCACACGGAATGATCGCGGTTTGCGCTTCCTGAGTAGCGCTCCCGGGCGTTGACCAGCATCGCCTTTTCATACCATATCGTTCCATACATCGATTTGTCGGCTGATCCGCCGCCGCGCTAGCCATGTCGCCAGTCGGAATACCCGGAGCTATCGAACCATATCCATGACGACCGAGCGCTATAACGCCCGCGAAGCTGAGCCAAAATGGCAGAAAGCCTGGGAAGAACAGGCCATTTTTGCCGCCCGCAACGACGACTCGAGGCCGAAATATTACGTGCTCGAGATGTTTCCCTATCCGTCCGGGCGCATCCATATGGGGCACGTCCGCAATTACACGATGGGAGACGTTGTCGCCCGTTTCATGCGGGCCTCCGGATATAACGTTCTGCATCCGATGGGTTGGGACGCTTTCGGCATGCCTGCCGAAAATGCCGCGATGGCGAACAAGATCCATCCGCGGACTTGGACCTACGCCAATATCGAAACCATGAAGGCCCAGCTCAAGCGCATGGGCCTGTCGCTTGACTGGGCGCGCGAGATCGCAACTTGCGATCCGAGTTATTACAAACACCAGCAGAAGATGTTTCTCGACTTCGTGGCAGCCGACCTCGTCGAGCGCAAAAAGTCGAAAGTCAATTGGGATCCGGTCGACCAGACCGTCCTATCCAACGAACAGGTCATCGACGGGCGTGGCTGGCGGTCAGGTGCGCCGGTGGAACAGCGCGAGCTCGTCCAGTGGTTTTTCAAGATCACCAAATATTCGGACGATCTTCTCGCCGCGATTGACCGGCTCGACCGGTGGCCTGAAAAAGTTCGCCTGATGCAAAAAAACTGGATCGGGCGCTCGGAAGGTTTGTTGACACGCTTTGCGCTGGATCCTGCAACCACGCCGGCGCACGAGACCGAGCTTGAAATCTTCACGACGCGACCAGACACGCTGTTTGGCGCCCGGTTTATGGCGCTCTCGCCCGATCACCCGCTTGCGAAAAGCGCTGCGGAAAAAAGTCCGGAACTCGCCGCTTTTATTGCCGAATGCAAGCGCACCGGCACGGCCACCGAACTGATCGAGACCGCGGAGAAATTCGGCTTCGACACCGGGATCAAAGCCATTCATCCGTTTGACCCGAATTGGAAGCTGCCGGTTTACGTCGCGAATTTCGTGCTGATGGACTATGGCACGGGAGCGATCTTCGGCTGTCCGGGGCACGATCAGCGCGATCTTGATTTCGTCAACAAATACCAGCTTGGTGTCACACCGGTGGTGCTGCCCGAGGGACAGGATCCGGCCGGATTTACGATTACCACAATCGCCTACGAGGGCGAGGGGCGCATGATCAACTCGCGCTTCCTTGACGGCATGACAATTGCCGAAGCGAAGGAAGAAGCGGCGCGCCGGCTTGAGCGGCAAACGTACAATGGACGACCGGTCGGAGAGCGCAAAGTCAATTATCGGCTGCGCGACTGGGGCATTTCACGGCAGCGTTATTGGGGCTGTCCGATTCCAATCATTCACTGCGACGCTTGCGGCGTGGTTCCGGTGCCGGAAAAGGATCTGCCGGTCGAACTTCCCGATGACATCGAATTCGATCGGCCCGGAAATCCGCTCGATCGGCATCCGACATGGAAAAATGTCGCTTGCCCGCAATGCGGCAAGCCGGCGCGGCGCGAAACCGACACGATGGACACGTTCGTCGATTCTTCGTGGTACTTTGCCCGCTTTACCGATCCATGGCTTGAAACCGCCCCGACCGATCGGCGGGTTGCTGATCGATGGCTGCCGGTAGATCAATACATCGGTGGCATCGAACACGCGATTTTGCATCTGCTCTATAGCCGCTTCTTCGTTCGTGCCATGCGCGCGGCGGGACACCTCGATCTTGACGAGCCCTTCGCCGGATTGTTCACGCAAGGCATGGTCGTCCACGAGACCTATAAAAAAGCCGACGGTACCTACGTCATGCCGGCGGAGATCAAGATCGAGGTCAAAGGCGAGCAGCGCCAGGCCTCGCTTCTGTCAAACGGTGATCCCGTTGAAATCGGCTCGATTGAAAAAATGTCGAAGTCGAAACGTAACACCGTCGATCCCGATGACATCATCGCAACATTCGGCGCGGATACCGCGCGCTGGTTCATGCTGTCGGACTCGCCTCCCGAGCGCGATGTGATCTGGACCGAGGACGGCGTTCAAGGTGCGTGGCGGTTCGTGCAACGGCTGTGGCGTCTCGTGAATGAGATGTCGGCGATTGCCGCGGCAGTCGGCGCTCCCAAACCAAATGAATTCAGCGAGCCGGCTCTTGCCGTGCGCAAGGCAGCCCATGGTGCCCTGGCCAAGGTTTCCGACGACATCGCGAAACTGCGGTTCAATCGCTGCGTCGCTCACATCTATGAATTCGCCAATGCGATAGCGGCAAGCCTTGCGGACCGCCCAGCCGGCGCGTCGCAGGATTTGGCCTGGGCACTCCGCGAAGCGGCCGATATTCTCGTTCAACTCTTCCATCCGATGATGCCGCATCTTGCGGAAGAGTGTTGGGCGGCGCTCGGTCATGATAAGCTCGTTGCCGAAGTGCCCTGGCCTGCGGTCGAGAAAGCCCTGCTGATTGAGGAAACCATTACTTTGCCGGTCCAAGTGAATGGAAAAAAGCGGGCAGATGTGGTCGTTCCCCGCGATGCTGGCAACGCCGCGATTGAGGCGGCAGTGCTGCAACTCGAAGCCGTTCAGCGTGCGCTTGACGGCAAAGCCCCAAAAAAAGTCATCGTCGTACCGCAGAGGATCGTCAATGTGGTCGCGTAACAAAGAGGCGGCATTCGGCCGCGTTGTCCGACTGGCTGTTGCTGTTGCGATGGCAGGACTTGTTGCCGGCTGTTTTCAGCCGCTTTATGGCGACCGTCCCGCTGCCGTAAGTGCCCATAACGAATCGCTGAGCACCGCGCTTGCCGCCGTTAATGTGCTGCAGATCGAGGCGCCGCGAGGTACAGCGGAATCGCGTATGGCTGTCGCCACGCGCAACGCTCTGGTGTTCAAGCTGACGGGAGGCAGCGGCAGCATTGCGCCGACGCACAGCCTTCGCATCAGGCAGACCCTGTCGCGCTCGGCCATCATCGTGGATATCACCTCAGGACGCACCGAAGCCGAAGTGACCGGTATCGATGCAACCTTCTCGCTTATCAATCTCGCAACCGGCAAGGAAGTCGTGGCAGGGCAGACCTTCTCGCGGGTCAGCTCGGACGTCCCGGGCCTGCAACAACGTTTTGCCCGTAACCGCGTATTGCGCGATGCCGAAGAACGGGCAACGGAAGTTTTGGCCGATCAAATCAAAGTCCGGCTTGCTTCCTATTTTGCCTCAGGAACCTAGCAAGACCGTCTGCCTGTCTTTGGTTCCGGCGGTCGTGTCAAAGCTTGCCGCAACAGCATAGGAACGTCTGGAGACGAGATGGTTGCGGTCAGAAACGCGGACATCGACGCCTTCGTAGCGCGCCCGGATGCGGCACGCTCGATCGTGTTGATATTCGGTCCTGATGCAGGGCTGGTGAGCGAGCGCGCGGAAACACTCGTCCGCTCGGCAGTCGACAGCATTGACGATCCCTTTGCGCTGGTGCGCTTGAACGGCGATGAATTGGCTGGCGATCCCGCACGCCTGGTTGATGAAGCCTCAACCGTGCCTTTATTTGGGGGA
>DATAIA010000065.1:0-6409 GCA_036262895.1 Xanthobacteraceae bacterium | reverse complement strand
AAGTTCCTCCACTGGTTGCGGCAAACTCGTTTTAGGAACTTCAAATCGAAAGCGGCACGAAAACAGAGCACTAGAGCGATGCAAGCAGCACTCACATTCAGCAATTTGACCCTCGGTTATGACCGTCATCCGGCGGTGCATCATCTCAACGGACAGGTCGCCTCAGGCTCGCTGATGGCGATTGTGGGGCCGAATGGCGCAGGCAAGTCGACGCTGTTCAAAGGAATTGTCGGTGCCTTGAAACCGCTCGCCGGCAAAGTCGAACGCGGTGTACCCGATATCCGCGAGATCGCTTACTTGCCGCAGATTGCCGAGATTGACCGCTCATTCCCCATCAATGTCTATGACATGGTGGCGATGGGGCTGTGGCGGACGGCCGGCGTGTTTGGCGGGATCGGTCGTAAGGGCCGCGAAAAAATTGCTGAAGCTATCGCCGCGGTTGGATTGAGCGGCTTTGAAGATCGTGCAATTTCGACGCTGTCCGGCGGGCAGATGCAGCGGACGCTGTTTGCGCGGCTGCTGTTGCAGGATGCGCGGCTGATCGTGCTCGATGAGCCCTTTAATGCGGTCGACGCCAAAACCGCAGCCGATCTGTTTAATCTTATCCGGCGTTGGCATAGCGAAAAGCGAACCGTGCTTGCTTCGTTGCACGACCTTGATCTCGTCAAGACGAATTTTCCGGAAGCGTTGCTGCTGGCTCGTTCGGCGGTTGCCTGGGGCAAAACCACCGAAGTGTTGACGGCTGACAATCTGCTCAAGGCGCGGCGGATGTGTGAGGCATTCGACGATCACGCAGTCGAGTGCGTCGCCTGATATTTGCAACAAATAGCCGACCGAACCTGCGGACAGACAATGCTCTACACCATATTTATCGCCCCGTTTGCCGAGTATGAATTCATGCGACGCGCGCTCGTCGGCACGTTTGCGCTGGTGCTCGGCGCGGGACCGGTCGGCGTTTTTCTGATGTTGCGGCGCATGAGCCTCGTAGGCGATGCGATGGCGCACGCGATTTTGCCGGGTGCGGCGATCGGATTTCTTGTCTCGGGTCTTAGCCTGTTTGCGATGACGCTCGGCGGACTGATTGCCGGGTTTACCGTGGCGCTGCTGGCCGGCCTCGTGGCGCGGGTCACCGAGATCAAAGAAGACGCATCGCTTGCAACGTTCTATCTCGTCTCACTCGCGCTTGGTGTGATTATCGTGTCCGTGAGAGGCACCAATGTCGATCTTCTGCATGTGCTGTTTGGAACGGTGCTGGCGCTTGATGATCAGACCTTGCTGCTGATGGCGACAATCGGCAGCCTGACGTTGGTCGTGCTCGCGTTGATTTATCGCCCGTTGGTGTTGGAGTGCGTCGATCCCGGATTTTTGGGTTCGGTGAGCAAGACTGGCGCGGCCGCCCATCTCGCTTTCCTGGCGTTGGTCGTGATGAATCTGGTGGGTGGTTTTCATGCTCTCGGCACGCTCCTTGCCGTCGGCATCATGATCCTGCCGGCAGCAATCGCGCGCTTCTGGGCGAGAGATGTCACGGCAATGATTTTGATTGCCATCGTCAGCGGGGTTGTTGCCGGATATGCCGGCCTGCTCTTGTCGTTCTACACCAGCGTTCCCTCAGGGCCGGCGATCATTCTTTTTGTCGGCGCACTCTATGCAATGTCCGTGTTGTTCGGGCGGGTTGGCGGTGTGGTGCGGCAGATATTTCCCGGGCGTCACCTCGAGGCCTGATCAACTTACGTTTGCAATAGAGGACACGATGATGTTCAGCAGAAGATCACTTCTCGCGGCTGTTCTAGCGCTGGCGACATTTGCTCATTTTGATCAAGCAGCCGCTCAAGAGAAGCTGAAGGTCGTTGCCAGCTTTTCAATACTTGGCGATTTTGTGAAAAATGTCGGTGGCGATCGCGTCCAGGTCGTCACACTTGTCGGCCCCAATGGCGATGCGCATGTGTTCTCGCCTTCGCCGGCGGATGCCAAGCAGCTCTCCGATGCCAAAATCGTGTTCGTCAATGCGCTCGGCTTCGAGGGCTGGATCACGCGCCTCGTCAAGGCTTCCGGAACCAAGGCGCCGATCATCGTCGCGACCAAGGGGGTCAAGCCCCGGCGCATGGATCGCGGCGAGCATGACGGCGGCAGCGATCCGCATGCCTGGCAGTCGGTTGCGAATGCAAAGGTCTATGTGGCCAATATCCGCGATGCGCTGATTGCGGCCGATCCCGCAGGCAAGGCAGCCTTTGAGGCGAATGCAAAGGCTTATCTCGCCAAGCTCGATGCACTGGAGGCAGACCTTAAAGCTGTCATTGCCAAAGTGCCGGCCGATCGGCGCAAGATCATCACCACGCACGATGCGTTCGGCTACTTCAAGGATGCCTACGGCATCGATTTTATTGCCCCGGTCGGCGTCTCGACGGACTCTGAACCTTCGGCGAAGGACGTCGCCAAGATCATTAACCAGATCAAGACGCAGAAAATTCCCGCCGTGTTCCTGGAGAATATCAGCGATGCGCGGCTGGTGACGCGGATTTCCAAGGAAACCGGGGCCAAAATCGGCGGAACGCTTTATTCTGACGCTCTGACAGACGAAAAAGGCGATGCTCCCACTTACATCGACATGGTCCGGCACAATATAAGGACGCTGGGCGTCGCCCTGACGAGCTAAGCTACAAGGCGGATATTGCGTTTAATTTGGAGTCGAGGATGTCTGAGAAGATTCCTGTAACGGTGCTGACCGGCTATTTAGGGGCGGGCAAGACCACGCTCCTCAACCGCATCCTGTCGGAACCGCACGGCCAGAAATTTGCCGTGATCGTCAATGAGTTCGGTGAGATTGGAATCGACAACGATCTTATCGTCGGCGCAGACGAAGAAGTCTTCGAAATGAATAACGGGTGCATCTGCTGCACCGTGCGCGGCGATCTGATCCGTATCATCGATGGGCTGTTGCGCCGCAAAGGGAAATTCGACGCCATCATCGTGGAAACGACGGGGCTCGCCGATCCGGCGCCGGTTGCGCAAACTTTTTTTGTCGACGAGCAGGTCAGCCGCAAAACCAGTCTCGATGCGGTCGTGACGGTTGCCGATGCGAAGTGGCTCTCCGAACGTCTGAAGGATGCGCCGGAGGCCAAAAATCAGATCGCGTTTGCGGACGTGATTTTGCTCAACAAGACCGATCTGGTTTCGGCGGACGCGCTCCATGACGTGGAAATGCGCATCCGGGCCATCAATCCTTACGCCAAACTGCATCGCACCGAGCGTTGCAGCGTTCCGCTTGATGCGGTTCTCGGCCGCAATGCATTTGATCTTAACCGTATCCTGGAAATCGAGCCGGAATTTCTGGAAACGGACGATCACCACCACCATGATCATCATCATGACCACGATCATCACTGCGATGACCACTGTCATCATGATCATGGCCATCATGATCACGGCCATCATCATGGTAAGCTCAAGCATTATCACGATGAAGAGATGCAATCGTTCTCGCTCAAGACCGAAAAGCCGCTCGATTCGGAAAAATTCTTCGCCTGGATCCAGGGATTTGTTGCGCGCGAAGGCATCAACGTTCTGCGCTCGAAGGGTATATTGTCATTCAAGGATGATCCCGAGCGTTTTGTGTTCCAAGGCGTTCACATGATGCTTGACGGCGATCATCAGCGGCCGTGGCAGGATGGCGAAAAGCGCGAGAGCCGCATCGTGTTTATCGGGCGCAATCTCGTGGAGGATGACATCCGCCGCGGGTTTGAATCGTGCGTTGCGTCATAAGGCCGGCTGAGCCGTGATCGACCCGTTCAGCAATACCGCATCGATTACCGAACGCGTTCGCCCTGTCGCGATAGAGACGGGCGTCGTCGCCGTGCATTTTCTCGGTGACATTGCCGCCTTTGTTCTGGCCGAAGAGGCAATTGTGCTCGCCTCGCCGGACGGCGAGACAAAGCGCATCGCCGTGCATGACGGTGCGATCCTTTCCTCCGCATCGGATGGCAAACGGATTGTTACCGGAGGTGACGACGGCAAAATCGTTTCGCTTGGTTCCAACAATGCGCCAAGCTCGGTTGCGTCCGATCCGAAACGGCGCTGGATTGATCGTGTTGCCCTGGGACCCGATGGCGCAGTTGCCTGGTCAGCCGGCAAAACGGCATCGGTGAAACCCGGCAAAGGCGTTGACCGGACTTGGGAGGGGCCTTCCACAGTTGGCGGCCTTGCCTTTGCGCCGAAAGGATTTCGGCTCGCGGTCGCGCACTATAACGGCGTTAGCCTGTGGTTTCCGAATGCGTCAGCAGCGCCGGAGATGTTTGAATGGAAGGGCTCGCATCTTGATGTGGCGTTCAGCCCGGATGGCAAATATCTGATCACCGCCATGCAAGAGCCGATGCTGCATGGCTGGCGCCTTGCTGACGGTAAGCACATGCGCATGTCGGGCTACGCGGCGCGGGTGCGCTCGATCGATTGGACCGCCGGTGGTCGCCAGCTTGCAAGCAGCGGTTCGGATAAGCTGATCCTCTGGCCGTTTCACGGCAAGGATGGTCCGATGGGCCGCTCGCCCGGCATGTTTGCGGCCTATAAATCCCGCGTCGTCCAGGTCGCGTGTCATCCCAAGAGCGATGTGGTCGCGGTCGGATACGAAGACGGCCTCGCTCTGCTGGTGCGGATCGAGGACGGTGCGGAGATTGTCGTCAGGCGTCCCGGCGATTCCCCGATCTCGGCACTCGCCTGGGGCGCCCACGGCAGCAAGCTCGCGTTCGGAACCGAAGGCGGCGAAGCCGGGATTGTTGATCTTTGATTGAACTGTAATGCTTGTTGATGCATCGGCCTCATGGTTCGAGACGGCTCGCTAAAGCGAGCCTCCTCACCATGAGGACAACCCTTTCTCCTCATCCTGAGGAAGCCGCGATAGCGGCTGTCTCGAAGGATGAGGCCCCGTACTAACGCACGATGACATTCTTGAACTGCCAGGCGTCGTCGAGATCGACCTCTTCCGGAAACAGCACGTTGCGGTCAACAAGCGGCGTCCAGTCGGTGTAGCGCCCGACGACGGGACCGAGATAGGGACGCTGCACTTCCAGGCAGCGGCGGAAATCCATCTCGTCCGCTTCGACAATACCGGCTTGCGGATTCTCCAGCATCCAGACGATTCCGGCGAGCACCGCACCGGTCACCTGAAGTCCCGTTGCGTTTTGATAGGGCGCAACCTTGCGGGTTTCTTCGATCGAAAGCTGCGAGCCGTACCAATAGGCATTCTTGGCGTGACCATAGAGCAGCACGCCGAGTTCATCGATGCCGTCGACGATGTCGTGTTCGGTCAGGATGTGCCAGCTCGGCTGCTTCTGCCATTGCGCGCCGCTCATCTCGTGCAGCGACAGCACCGCGTCATCGCAAGGGTGATAGGCGTAGTGGCAGGTCGGCCGATACACGACCTGATTGCCGTCGCGCACCGTGAAGTAATCGGCAATCGAGATCGACTCGTTGTGCGTGACAAGAAAACCGTGCTGGGCTTGCGCAGTCGGCGTCCACGAGCGCACGCGCGTGCCCGCACCCGGACGCAGCAGATAGATCGCCGCGTCGCAGCCAGTGTCGTGACGGCGTCCATCCGGCGGAAGCGCTTTTTCGTGAGTGCCCCAGCCGAGTTCGGAGGGCTGCAGTCCTTCGGAGATGAAACCTTCGACCGACCAGGTATTCACGAACTTGCCGCGCGGCTTCGGCGTCTTGGCGCGCTGCGTATCGCGCTCGGCAATGTGAATGCCTTTGACGCCGACGCGCTGCATCAGGCGGCCCCATTCGTCGCGCGTCTTGGGCTCATCGACCTTTAGCCCCGTGGCGCTTGCCACATCGAGCAGCGCTTGTTTGGTAAACCAGGAAACAAGGCCCGGATTGGCGCCGCAGCAGCTGACCGCGGTGATGCCACCCGGATGCTTGCGGCGCAATTCAAGCACGCCTTCCCGCAAGCCGTAGTTCGACCGCTGCGAGAGCGAGAGTTTGGCGTCGGTATAAAGGCCGGGCCAGGGCTCGACGACGGTGTCGATGTAGAAGGCATCGAGTTCGCGGGCGAGCGCGATCATGTCAACGGACGACACATCGACCGAGAGATTGACGATCAAGCCGCGGCCGGGACCCGCCTTGAGCAGCGGGGTTAGGATCTCGCGATAATTTTCGCGGGTGAGCGCGACGTGCTGAAAGCGCAAGCCGCGCTCATCGAGCAGCTTGCGGTCGGCGTCATTGGGATCGATGACCGTGAACTTCGCCTTGTCGAAGGCGATATGCCGCTCGATCAGCGGCAGCGTTCCTTTGCCAATCGATCCGAAGCCGACCATGACGATCGGGCCATCGAAACGGGCGTGAACAGTCCAAGTGGTCATCTCTTAACATCTCCGCAAACAATGAGAATGAATGGCGCGCGCTGGATTTGAGCGCCGAG